>JAWWBW010000022.1:0-23329 GCA_033720775.1 Oleiphilaceae bacterium
CCGAGGGCGCTGAGAACAGGGCCTCGGAGCAGGCACTCGAACAAGCGGCAACAGACACCAGCCCTAAAGTATGTTCCCTACTCGAACCCGACTGCGAAGCCTGCCAATAACACTGAAGGAGAACGACTATGCAACCTGATTGGAGCAACCCCCTCGCCGCCGCCCTGCCGCAGCAAGACACCACGACGCAAGCTAGTGCCCCGGCTGAAACATCTCCATTGTCTAACAGCCTGCCGCCGGTGCGCGTAGAAGACAAACGCGTGGTCAACGGGCTGACCGACGTCAACCAGTTGGCACCGTTTAAATATCCATGGGCATGGGAGTTTTTTCTCAATGCCAATAAAAACCATTGGACGCCAACCGACATTAACATGGCGCAGGACGTACACGATTTTCAGCACAAGCTGACCACTGAAGAGCAACACGTGTATACCAATGTGCTGGCCTACCTGACCACCTCTGACATACTGGCGATGCGCAATATCGGGCTCGCAGTCATGGAAAAAATGAGCGCACCTGAATTACAGATTTATCAGGCACGACAAGTCTATGAAGAGGCCATGCACACCTGGACCTACCAGCACTGTATTGAAACGCTGGGGCTCGATCAGAGCGAGATTTACAACCGCTATCGCGTGGTACCCGAAATTCACTACAAGATTGCGCTCGCCAATCGTCGCCTGAATGCCGCACTCGATAGTCGTATCGACCTGCACCAGCGCGACGATCTGGAGCGCTTTGTGTTGTCTTACACGTTTTTTGCCGCAGTGTTTGAGGGCTGCTGGTTTTACAATGGCTTCAGCCCCGTGTTCGCCTTACAGCGACGCGGACTCATGAAGGGAACCGGCGAACAGCTGCAATACATTATGCGCGATGAAGTGATGCACTGTGCCTTCGGCCTGCGCGTGGTGCGCCATATTCTGGACGAAGAAAACCTGACACTCGATCCGCGCGCCATGCAAACCATGTGGGAAGAAGCCGAAGCCGCCGAAATCGCTTACGCCGGCTACCTGTTACCCGAACCCATCTTGGGTTATTCGGCACAGGACCATATCGAGCAGTTCCGCTTTATTGCCAATCGCCGAGCCAAGCAACTAAAGCAGGCAGAGCCGTTTCCCGGCGCAGGTAATGCCCTACCATGGCTGGATGAACAGGCCAGCCTGCGCAAAGAAAAGAACTTCTTTGAAACCCGTGTAACCGAATATCAAACCGGTGCGGCACTGAGCTGGTAACGGCGAAACAGGGGGCGCGTTGCGCTCCCCCTGTTTGCCCCAGCAATCGGCCACCTATTATTCGCGACGTAGCGCTATCGCGGTGCGCAAGCGACCACGACCAAAACTGGCCATAGCGGCAAAGTCGCGACGCGCAATGGGCAAGTACTGACAATCAATGGCCTGCGCCTCTTCGCCGTCCCGATCGGGGTCGTGCACATACAGGCACACTTCATCAATACCACTCACGCAGACCCAGTGCGGCGCCTTTTTGTTGTCGAGTCGATAGGTGCTGATCAACACCAGCCAGGCCTCGCCCTGCTCCAGCCCCTGTTGAATGCGGGCGTCGTTGAGTTCTTCATAGTGCAGCTGCAGATTGGGCGTGTGCTCGGCCGCCGAGACAAAATCCTGATGCACACGCTGCATCACGTCTTTTTTGTGGGCGCTGCGCACCCCCTCCAAAAACAGCGGCTCTCGGGTATTCACAAACACTTCGGCCGAAAAACCACGGCGACAGGCAGCCAAGGCCAGCCCAACCGGGTGGCAGCCACCGTGGCCCGAGGTCATAAAGATGGTGGTCGCTTCACGCCAGAGGTCCAGCTCAAGCGACTGCGAGGGTTGCACACGTTCATCGAGGCTGGCCATAGCCATCATTAATGCGGCCGGCCCACAGGTAAACGCCGTGGTCTGTTCATACCAGGGGGTCACACGCTGCACATGAGCCTGAGCGGCACCACGCAAGGGCTTGTGCATGCGCAGGGCATCGCCATGATCGTCATAGTAATCGTGGTATTCACCAAAAATGCGATACCCCGAGCGCTCGTACAAGCGAATCGCGGCCTGATTGCGGGTATCCACCTCGAGGCGCATGGTCAAAAAACCGCGTTCTCTGGCATGTTGCTCCAGGGTTTCGAGTAGGGTGAAAGCAAGGCCTCTCCCCCGCTCTTCTGGATGCACCGCCATGGAGTACAAACGCGCCAGACGTGTGCCCTGTAAACACCAGACCAGACCATAGGCGCGAATGCTGCCGCCTTCTTCCAGCACCAGCAATATACCTTTGGCATCCTGAATCCAGTGGCGAAAACTGCGGCGACTCAAACGATCATGCTGAAAACACTGCTGTTCCAGCGCCAACAGGCCGTCGAGATCTTTCATGCGAGCGGGCCTTAATTCAAGCGCTTGCGCCATCAATGTTGTTCCTGTGCGAAAAATTCCAAACCACGGTTCACCACTTGCCAACCGCGCCAGAGCACACTTTGTTGCCAAAAGCGGTCGCGCGGACAAAAGTGCCGTAACATCGCTTCGCGAACCGGCGCATGCAGGGCTGCTTCTTGCTGTCCGTCATGCCGCCACCAGAAGCGGTGATCATCGAGTAAGACGCGAAACAGGGCCTCGGTGCCATAGGTGCCAAATTCCAGCGTCAGAAAACAGCCTTTTTCTTGCATCATGCGGTGCCAGTGAAAATCCAGCAGACCACGCTTGGGTACCGAATAGGATTCACCGCTGTGCGTGCAGGCTACCGCCGGCCCAAACAGTTGAAAGCCATAATCATTGGCAACCGAGCCATTCGGGTGATCGGAAATCAACTCGCCAAAACTCCAGGGGCCCAGACCGGTATGCAGATCGATCACAAGCTGCTCGCGCTGATCCAATTGCCAATGCGCGCTCAAGGCTTCTATGCAACGCCGCGAAAAACCTGCCGCGCGTCCGCCATAAAACGGCGCCCAATCGGCCTGATATTGACCACCACTGAGCACTTCTTCATAGCGGCGTTGCCCCCACTGCAAGGCCAGTGTATGTAATTCGCGGCGGCGTTCGTGACTGTCTTTTATTTCGAAGGCGCGCAGTAACTCGGGAAACTCCGGCGCGGGGGCGGGTAGTTTGTCGAAATCAACAAAATTACGATTGGTATCAATCCCCTCCCCATCACAACGCCTTGCCCACTGCATACCCCAAGGGTTCAGGGCATGAATGACCAGCAATGCCGTGTTATTGGGCAAGGTGCCACCTCCGGCATGCAAGGCCTCGAGCACATAGCGCTGAATCGCCGACCCGGCGTAACCTTCCACACCGTGGGTACCACTGATCAGCACCAGCACCTTGCGCGCCTCTTGCGCACCCAACCACAGCGCCTCACAGACCTGATCTTCACTTTGCTCGGTGTGCCATTGCAGTTGCTCCTGCAGCAAACCGTCTAAAGGTTGCACCGCCTGCTGCAGGGCTTGTCGACAGGCCGCAAAGTCATACAGAAAATAACGTTCGCTTGGCTGTGGCGATACCACTCCCAACACGGCTAGCGGCCCCGATTCTCAAGGCGACGCAGAAACTCCGCCATTACCTGCATATACAGCTCCTGCCCTAAATAAGCATCTTCAATTTTGTGATCAAGACTGGGATTGTCGTTAACTTCGAGCACAAAGGCGCGGTTGTCGCGCATTTTTATATCCACGCCATACAAGCCATCCCCCACCACTTTAGCGGCACGCAAGGCGGCATCCAGTACCGTTTTGGGCACTTCAAAAGTCGGCAAACAATCAAAGCCCCCGGAGAAGAATCGCTTGGAGCCGTGGTTATAGATCTGCCAGTGATTGCGGGCCATGTAATAACGGCAGGCATAAATGGCGCGACCGTCGAGCACCCCAATACGCCAATCGTAATCGGTGAACAGATATTCCTGCGCCAGTACCAGATCAGACACCTTAAACAGCTCCGCAAGACGATCGCTTAACTCCGCGCGATCCTTCACCTTGAATACGCCTTTGGAGAATGAACCTTCGGGCATCTTCAACACCAGCGGATAGCCAAACTCCTGCTCCAGCTGATCGAGCGTGGCATCGTCATTCTGATTGAGCACGCGTGTTTTAAGGCTCGGCACCTTCTGATAGTTAAAGGCGTCGTGCAAAAACACCTTGTTGCAGCAGCGCAAAATCGAATTGGGATCATCGAGCACCACCAGCCCCTGCTCTTCGGCCTTGCGCGCCAGGCGATAGGTATGGTGATCGATGGCCGTGGTCTCGCGAATAAACAGGGCGTCGTAATGGTTAATATCGAGCATTTCCTGCACCGACAAGGCCTGGGCGTGAATTCCCAGTTTGGCCGCTGCTTTGATAAAGCGCGAAATGGCCCCGGCATTACTCGGGGGTACCTGCTCGTTGGGGTCGACCAGAATCGCCATTTCCCAGCGGTAGCGCTTGTCGTGGCGGTCCTGCTTCCATTTGGATTCGGTATGGGCTTTTAGGGCCTCGACAAATTGTTCCCGCTCACTCTCGCTGAGTTCCTGTAACGATAGCTGGCGCAGCGAGACACACCACTGCCCCTGTTGCGGCGCAATCACCAGCTTAAGCAAAGGCGCGGGATAACGCTGAAACAAGCGTGTGACCAGCCCCTGCAATAGTGGCTCCTGACAACGCCCAAACATCAACACGTATTCCTGCGCCTGTTTGATGGTCATCCCTTCGGGTAAAGCACTCTCAAGCAAGCGCAAACCATCGTCACTTTGCTCGCTGGTGCGCAAGGCGTTAATGGTTTTTACACTCGGCAATACACGATGCTGCCGCGCCTCGGCCAACAGGGAGCAATAATAGCCCTTGCTCAAATAGCGCTGAGTATCACACAGATTGATCACGCGCGTGCGCGGCTCATTCAGCTTGGGGTAATCATGCAAATAATTGGAAAAACTAATCACGCCGGGCAAAGCCGTGGCGTTTAACATGGCGGTATCATCCACCACGATCAGCGTCTTCATCGAGTACAGTCCAGGCCCTTTGAGGGGCTATTTTTAGTGCGGTTAGTCGTCGCGCGAGCGCTGTGCCCACGCAGTAAACAGGCAATTATTCACCGTGTTTTGTAGAGTGCTTTCTAGGCCTGTTTTAGCGTTCTTGCAAGTAAAAGTTTAGCTACGAGGTTAATGTTTTGTAAGCCGGATTGGGAGGGAGAATATGGGGCTGACGCCGGCGATTGACGCGCCCCCAAATGCACTTATAAATCGCTGTCTGCCAGATCAAACAGTATCTGCAAAAAAGCCTGAACCGATTCGAGCGGCGCGGTTTCGGCCATGGTGTGATAGCCCGAGGACGGAATCTGCAAGGTGGTGCCATCTACCAGGCCCTGAGAGGCGGCGATAATGCGCCCCAGCTCAGTTGAACCGAGTGACATCGGCGGCTGACCCTGCGCCTGCAGCTCTTTATTACGTGCTTGTACCCACTCGTCTTTATACGTAACCGAATAATTGCGGGCGGCGCACAACTCCGCCAGTTTCGCCGTCAACTTGTCGTTAAACTTGGCATTCACATCCTGATGCCGTAGCACCAGTGTTTGCTGCTTGGTCGCAGCAAAATCAGGGAAGGGGCTGGTATCGAGCACAATGAGCTGATTGGTGCGACCACCAAAGCGACGGAACCACTCCAACAAATAACGCCAGCTCTTACCGGCCTCTTCTTCGGCGGTGAAAAAGGCCGTGCCCTTAAACCCGCGCTCGAACAGATAAACCAGACAGGCAGCAGTGAGTACGTTGTCTAATTGACCCACCAGCGCATCGCCGGTTTCTTTGAGTTTGTCGGCAAAGGCGATGGGCGTACCCGCCACCAGATGCTCCAGACCACTGACTTTAAAGATCAGGTTATTGCGAAATTCACATACCGAGGTCTGTTCAATGCGCCCTTTTCCGCGATACACACCCGACCAGGGCTCGTAAGCGTAAACCGTTTCGCCCACAAAGCGCCCGGCGACTTTCTTCATCAGCTGTTCATTAACCGAGTTGCCCAACAGATCGGAACGCGCTCCTGCCACAAATGCCGCATACTGAAACTCGTTGGGGCCAGTGCAAATCAAACCATGGCGATCGATATGCGAGGAATAGTACACCCGATCCGGCTCGCTACCCTGCGCCACCAGCAATCCTTCATACCAGGTGACACGCGCGCCGCGTTCTTCAAGCTCGCGCTGCAAGACGCGAAAAAACGAGTGCTCGGCCCCCACCACCGATGGGCAGCGAATTAACTGCGCCAGAATATCAATGAGTGCCGGCGGCACGGTGGTGATGGATTCGGTCATGCAAGGTTCCTCAAAAACTGGCGATGTCATAAAAAGGTACGATCAGATTCGCTTTGTAATCTTCAATTGACCGCTGTGCAAGCAAAATTTGATGGCGCGTCGATCAACGTTTATCACTACCAACATATGACTTGAATACTGAAATTGTCAGGCAAAAGAGTCAGGCATTTGATTACCCGAACGTTTCTCGCGTCGCGGCTGCGACGCATGGCGTCAGACGCGTGCAATAGACTTGCATTAATTGGCACTTACGCCACAATTCACTTGCCAAGGCTTGCGCCATGTCAGGTAGAATGGCTGTCATCCCTCTAGAACAAAATGAAAAGTGATTTCATGACTTATTGCGTAGCCATCGCCACCAGCAACGGGCTGGTATTCTGCTCCGATTCGCGCACTAACGCCGGTGCGGACCTGTTGTATTCACACAGCAAAATGCATGTCTTCAGCGAAGCGGAAGATCGCATGTTTGTGGTGCTCACAGCCGGTAACCTGGCAACCACGCAAGCCATCATTTCCCGTTTGGAGGA
Organism: Oleiphilaceae bacterium; assembly: GCA_033720775.1. Classification (GTDB taxonomy): domain Bacteria; phylum Pseudomonadota; class Gammaproteobacteria; order Pseudomonadales; family Oleiphilaceae; genus PZPK01. The sequence continues at coordinate 6,791 of JAWWBW010000022.1, forward strand.
AGAATGGAACGACCCTGATGCCCCCCAGAGTCTGGCAAAATGCACGAAGATGATGGAAGCTGCCAAATATGTCAGCCAGGTGAATCGCGAGGAGCAACTGCATGCCCAGACTGCAACGGCCTCGACCGGGGTAGACACCTCTGCCTCTTTGATACTGGGCGGCCAAATCAAGGGGGGGCAACCCGCCATCTACATGATGTATGCGGCAGGTAATTTTATCAGCGATTCCGAGGACACACCCTTTCTGCAAATCGGTGAGAGCAAGTATGGCAAGCCCATTCTCGATCGCATTCTCACCCGTGAAACCAGCCTTGAAGATGCCGCCCGCTGTGCCATTGTCTCGATGGACTCCACTATCAAATCCAATGCCACCGTGGGCCCCCCCATTGAGGTAATGGTTTACGAGAAAGACACCTTCGAGAGCGATCACTATATTCGTCTTGAAGCTGACGATAACTATCTGCACGCAATACGGCAGTCTTGGAACGACGCGCTCAAAACCGCCTTTGCCGAACTTCCCAAGTTCGATTGGGAAAAACGCAGTAACCCTGGCGTCAATGTACTAGCGATGAATAAAGACATTCAAAGCTAGATTTGCAATCTCGACACTCTTTGGCAGCGGGAGGCAGCTATGTCGATCACCGTGGCGGTACAGCATCAAACCCACTACGAATTTGACCGCCCGGTGACGCTGTCACCGCATTTGATTCGGCTCCGGCCTGCGGCGCATTGCCGCACCCCCATTCAAAGCTACAGCCTCAAAATCTCGCCCGATAATTACTTTATTAACTGGCAACAGGATCCTTTCGGCAATTACGTCGCACGCGTGGTGTTTCCTGAAAAAGTCTCGCACCTGCATATTGATGTAGAAGTCATCGCTGACATGACCATCATCAACCCCTTTGACTTTTTCGTCGAAGAAAGCGCTGAGCACTACCCCTTCGCCTACGACGACGAACTGCGCACACAGTTGCAACCCTACCTGCAAATCAAGGAAGACGGCCCTCTGCTCAAAGACTGGCTGAGTCAGGTAGCCCGCGACGAAACGCCCATCGTGAATTTTCTGGTCGCGCTGAATCAGCGCTTGCAACACGACATCGGCTACCTGATACGCGAAGAGCCGGGTGTGCAAAGCTGCGAACAGACACTTAGCCTCAAAACGGGTTCGTGCCGCGACAGTGCCTGGCTACTGGTGCAGATACTCAGACATCTGGGCCTTGCCGCACGTTTTGTATCGGGTTATCTGGTGCAATTGCGCGCCGATACCGAGGCGCTCGATGGCCCCAGCGGGCCAAGCGAAGACTTTACGGATCTGCACGCCTGGGCCGAAGTGTATGTGCCTGGTGCCGGTTGGGTCGGACTCGACCCCACCTCGGGCCTGTTTGCCGGAGAAGGGCATATTCCGCTGTCGTGCACCCCTTCACCTAGTGCCGCTGCTCCGGTTTCAGGGCTGTTGGAGCCCTGTGAAAGCCGCATGCAGTTTTTGAATCGCGTGATGCGTATTGAAGAAAGACCACGCGTCACGGCACCCTTGAGCGAAGCCGACTGGCAGGCTGCCATGCATCTGGGTGAACAGGTAGATGCCGTGCTGCAAGAGCATGATGTGCGTCTGACGCAGGGTGGCGAGCCTACGTTCATCGCCATCGATTATCCCGATGATGCCGAATGGCATACCGCTGCAATGGGCCCCAATAAGGCTAGGCTGGCGCGACAGCTGCTGCGACGCCTGCAGGCCCGCTTTGCTCCGCAAGGCGTGCTGCACCACGGGCAAGGCAAATGGTACCCGGGAGAGCAGCTACCGCGCTGGGCGTTTAATTGTTACTTCCGCACCGACGGCCACCCACTATGGCACGAGCCGGCCCTGATCTCGCCAGAGCAGCCCCCCGGCCACAGCATGAAAGACGCGCGCAAGTTTCTGCAAACCCTGTGTCAGAAACTGCGCGTTCCCAGTCACGCCATTATGCCCGCCTACGAAGATGCAGCATGGGCGCTGCGCAGCGAGGCCAGCCTGCCGGAGGACATCGACCTGCGCGACACCAACCTAAACGACCCGCTGGAGCGCAAACGCCTCGCAAAATTGCTCGACAAGGGCCTGAGCGAAGCCTCGGGGCTAGTCTTGCCCCTGGCCTGGTCATCAGCAGATGAAAGCTGGCATGCGGCACCCTGGCCACTCAGGCGAGGCCGACTGATTCTGATGAGTGGCGACAGCCCGGTGGGCTACCGCCTGCCGCTGGAAAGCCTGCCGTGGCAGGTACAAAAAAACCGCCAAAAGCCCGAGCGCGACTCCTTTGAACCGCGCCCGCCCCTGCTCTCGGCCGAAGATATCGCGCAACATTACTCACAAACAGAGGCACCGTCTCCGGCACAAATTCAGGCCCGGCAACACGCCGACGATGACGAGGATGTGAGCATTCCACATACCGCCCTATGCGTTGAGATTCGCGACGGCCGGCTATGGGTGTTCTTGCCACCGCTGTCGCACCTCGAACATTTTATTGAATTGATTACCAAGCTCGAAGCCACCGCCAAACTGTGCAATCTGGCCATCGAGCTTGAAGGCTATGAGCCACCGCACGATCCGCGCCTGCGTAAATTTGCCATTACGCCCGACCCCGGTGTCATCGAAGTGAATATTCATCCGGCAGCCTCATGGCAGGAGCTGGTCGAAAACACGCAAATACTCTACGAAGAAGCGCGGTTGTGCCGGTTGTCGGCGGAAAAGTTCATGCTCGATGGCAGGCATGTGGGCACCGGTGGTGGTAATCACGTGACGCTAGGTGCCTCGGAACCAGCCGACAGTCCCTTCTTGCGACGCCCCGATTTGCTGGCGAGCCTGGTACTGTACTGGCAGCATCACCCGGCCCTGTCGTATCTGTTTTCAGGCCTGTTTATTGGCCCTACGTCACAAGCACCGCGCATTGACGAAGCCCGCGACGACACGCTGTACGATCTCGAAATCGCCCTGCAACAACTGGCCCGCGAAGAAACCATTTCCCCTTGGGTAGTCGATCGCCTGTTCCGTAATATTCTGGTGGACATGACCGGCAATACCCATCGCGCCGAAGTCTGTATTGAGAAGTTGTATAACCCCGGCGGCCCAACAGGGCGGCTCGGATTATTGGAATTGCGTGCGTTTGAAATGCCGCCACATTATCAGATGAGCGCTGTACAAATGTTACTGTTGCGCGCACTGGTCGCTCGCTTCTGGCAGACGCCCTATACCGGGCGCCCCGCCTATTGGGGCGCAACCCTGCACGACCGTTTTCTGTTACCGCACTATGTGGAGCAGGATTTTAATCAGGTGATAGCGGAGCTGCGGGATGCTGGCTTTGACATGGAACGCAGCTGGTTCGACGCTTTTTTCAGCTTTCGCTTTCCTTTTTTTGGCGAGCTGTGTGTGCGCGATATTCGTATGGAACTGCGCGCCGCCATTGAGCCCTGGAATGTGCTTGGCGAAGAAGTGAGCGCCCAAGGCACCTCACGCTATGTGGATTCTTCGGTGGAGCGCATGCAGGTGAAAATCAACCAATGGAACCCGCAACGATATGCCTTGTGCTGCAATGGCCGTCGTGTGCCACTGCAAGCCTGTGCCACCACCGGTGACTACGTAGCGGGTATTCGCTTTAAAGCCTGGCAACCGGCATTCGGACTGCACCCGCGCCTGCCGGCCCACCAGCAACTGGTGTTCGACGTGGTCGATCTCGCCAATCAACGTAGTATTGCCGGCTGCACTTATTATGTGAGTCACCCGGGCGGCCGCAACTTTGAACAGTTACCGGTGAATGCCAACGAAGCCGAGGCCCGACGTGTCGCACGCTTCGAAGCCCGCGGTCACACGCAGGGCCCCATGGACATCCCCGAAGAGCGAATCAATCCGCGCACACCCTGCACTCTCGACTTGCGGTATTTGTAAGGTCTGGTAGAGCGCGCACTTATTTAGAGCGAAAAAAAAGGCAGATCAACCGATCTGCCTTTTTGTTTACTCATCAAGCGCAATTACAAAGCAACGATGTTCTCGGCTTGTGGGCCTTTTTGACCTTGCGTGACCGTGAACTCAACTTCTTGGCCTTCAGCAAGGGTCTTAAAACCCGAGCTGGTGATCGCACTGAAGTGGGCAAATACATCTGGGCCTGAGGCTTGCTCAATAAAACCAAAACCTTTTGATTCGTTGAACCACTTAACTTTTCCAGTAACGGTATTAGACATAAAAAATATCCTGTAAACATAAATAAATTGCCTTCGCGAGGCAGACGTAGCGAGAAAAACGAACAGATTAAAAACTACAGGACGAGTATCTTTTGGGGAAACAACGAAATGGAGATGATCAATATGGACTTACTTTCGAGCTGGCAGGCACATTAAAGCCAGCGCGGCGCTAAGTCAAAGCTTATTTTGTTTATTTTATGTGTCGCTGTTTTAGTTTGAACGCAGAAGGCGCATCTTTTTAGATTGTTTCATGCATCAATGTCGCAATAAAGTGCGACCTACAATTCAATTGCGTGTGGGTCGAAGTTTACTTCGATATCTTCAGGACAACACCTGAATTCGCGTCGGAATAAATTCCGACCTGCGAGGCCTTATGGCCGACTTGCTCCAATCGATTGGTGCACAAAGCGCAGCTTATCGGCAATGTGTTCGGTGATCACGAAGGGGTATGCGTCGGGCAGGCCGAGGCTGCGATTAAGTTCATTAAGCGTGACCGAAAACTGGTCCCAGTGGCGCAGGCGCTCTTCAAAGTCGGCCGACTCTGCCAGGGGGGCAACCACGCCGCGTGCCATGGCGGTTTCGAGGGCGTCCCAGCAGTGCAGGTAATGGGCAAAGGTTTCTGCCCAGTCTTCTGCGGGGTGGCTGCTGGCATAGGCCGAGATAAAGTGCTGCTCCCAACCGGCTTTGGGGCCATGCTTGTAATGGTGCTTGAGGGCCGCATCGTAAGGGGCATGGGGGTCACCAAACAACGCGGCAAACGCCTCCTGATCGCGCACCAGGTGCTCAAAATAAAAATGCCCTACCTCATGCCGCATATGGCCCAGCACCGTGCGATAGCGCTCACCATGCAACTCTCTCTGCCAGGTGCGTTGCACGTCATCGGCCTCCATCACATTAACGGTGATCACGCCTGCCAGATGGCCCGTGGTGACAAAGGCCTGTTCGACATCTTCGTTACTGCGCTTGTCTTCCAAAAAATCAAAGCGTAGCGCCTTGTTAACGCCACCGATAGTGGCTGATAAGGGCAAATTAAAATGCGCCAGCCCATATAACAAACGCCGCTTGGCACGCTCCAACTTGGCCCAGCGTTTCTGGTTTACCCCTTTGCTTAAATCGGGAATAGTGCGCGTAAGGCGGCAGGCCGAACAAAGCGCGTCGTCACTGGGCGCACATGCCTGCGGAATAATGCCAAAACACACACCATGCTCTGTGCGGTTGTGGCACAGCTGATACACCTCTGCGCTCTGGGCACAGCGCCAATGCTGCTTGTCTTGCTCTAATGCCAGCATGCGTCGGGCGTCAGGGTCATACCCCACCACCCGGCGGCACTTCATACACACGCCATTTTCAATAAACAGCTCCTGACCACAAAGACAAAAAAAGCGCCGCATACCACCTACCTAAATATAAGAGAAATAGGTTTCGGTGATTTGTGTATGTAACTCACCTAACTCCAATTGCAAGTCATCAACAAAGGCATGCAATTCGCTACGCTTGAGGTGCTTCTTGCTGATGCGATCGAGCTGAAGCTTCATCTTTTTAAGCTGCTTGTTGGCCTTCTCGGGCTTGGGCACTTTGCCAAAACAGGCTTCGAGTTCAAGCAAGCAATGCCTGATGGAGCGCGGGAACGCTTCGTTATGCAGCAGGTAATCCACCACGTAGACACCTTGCACACCTACACGCCCCTGCTGACGATAGCCCTGAAAAGCATTGAGACTCTTGAGCACATTAATCCAGCGTAAATTGGCGAAGGCCGGATTAAATTCGTCTTCCTCTGCCAGCAGCTGGGCAGCCGCCACATCGAGAATCCGACTGCTCATATCGGCCCGCTCCAGATTACGTCCTATGCGTAAAAACTGGTAGGCGTCATCATGTGGCAGTGCCGCCAACACCACACCGGTCATGCCCTGACACGAACGAATCATGGTCGATAACACATCGTTGCGCTTGCGACGGCCAATCTGGCCTTTTACATTGTCTGCCGCATAGATGTGCAGCTGGTTTAGCTGTTCCCAAAACTCCAGCGGTAAAATATCTCGTGTCACCCGCGCGTTTTCACGCGCCAGCTTGATGCAATTGACCAACGAGCCGGCGTGGCGGCGATCGGAAATCAAAAACCGCATCACGGAGTGTTCGTCGCTTTTGTTTTCGTATAGTTCTGCAAAAGGTTTATCTGAGCCCACTACTTTAATCAGCTCGTGCCACTCCACTTCGGCATTACGCGGCAAATCGAGCAACAGGTTGGTCATAGTGGTAATCAGGCGCGCCGTATCTTCAATGCGCTCCTGATAGCGCGCCATCCAGTAAATGTTCTCGGCTACACGTGACAGCATCAGCTTTGCCCTCCCAAATCAACTACCCAGGTATCCTTACTGCCACCACCTTGTGACGAGTTCACAACAAGAGAGCCCGCCGGCAGAGCGACCCTGCTTAGTCCTCCCATGGTGGTATACAGGCTTTTGCTTTGCAGGGTGAAGGGCCTTAAATCCACATGCCGTGGCGCCACTTCGCCATCGTCGACCACGGTGGGAACCGTAGAGAGATTCAGAGTAGGCTGAGCAATATAGTTACGCGGGTCATCCTTGATCAGCTTGGTAAACTGTTTGAGCTGCTTCTGTGTCGCCTTGGGCCCAATCAGCAAGCCATAGCCACCTGACTCATTGGCGGGTTTTACCACCAGCTCGTCGAGATGGTCCAGTACATAGGCGCGGTCGTCATCGCGCATACACAAATACGTCGGAACATTGTCAATAATCGGCTGCTCATCGAGATAGTAGCGGATCATATCCGGCACAAAGGCATAAACTACTTTGTCATCGGCAACACCGGCACCGGGTGCATTGGCAATACCCACGTTGCCCTTACGCCACGCGCGCATTAAACCAGGTACGCCCAGCGTCGAATCCTTTCTGAATTCTTCAGGGTCGAGAAAATCATCATCAATGCGACGATAAATCACATCCACCCGGCGCAGGCCATAAATGGTTTTCATATAGACGCAATCGTCGCTATCGACCACCAGATCGGAGCCCTGAACCAGTTCCGCTCCCATCTGCTGGGCTAAATAGGAATGCTCAAAGTAGGCCGAGTTATAAATGCCGGGTGTCAGCACCACGACTTCGGGGGTTTCGCCTTTGCGGGGAGAGAGCGCGGCCAGCATTTCAAACAGCTGCGTGGTGTAGTCGTCCACCGGCAGAATATCCATGTTTTCGAACAATTCCGGGAATACCCGCTTCATCACATGGCGATTTTCGAGCATGTACGACACACCCGATGGCACACGAAGATTGTCCTCAAGCACATATTGCGTGCCATCGCCCCCGGTGACCAGGTCGGTACCACAAATGTGTGCCCACACGCCAAAGGGCGGATTCACCCCCTCACATTGTTTGCGGTAATTGCGGGCACCGGCCAATACCTCTTTCGGGAACACGCCATCTTTCACAATCTGCTGATCATGATAGAGGTCGTTGATGAACATATTGAGGGCTTTGAGACGTTGCTTGAGGCCACGCTGGGTCAGGTCCCATTGCTTGGCTTCGATAATGCGGGGAATCAGATCCATGGGCCAGGCGCGGTCAATATTGCTGCCTTCACTATACACCGTGAAGGAAATTCCCAAGCCCTTGATGGCGAGATCAGCAGCCTGCTTCAACTCTGCCACTTCTTCACTGGTCATGCCCGAAAAGTAGCGGCAAAGTTGTCGCGCCACTTTGCGTGGATTGCCCTTTTCGGTAATGAGTTCGTCGTAGCCCGGAATCGGACCGTACTGCGAAAAATCAATTGCCATATCAGAACTCCCATTCTGGCTCATTGGCACCAAAACACAGCCTTGTTCAAAGCAGTATACACAAAGCACAAGACCTGCACTGAAAATTAGTGCTTGATCAATACTCGCCTATACTATGTTGACCAAGATCAGGATTACGCCGATGCATTTGCCCTCTCATTCAGGCTTGGCAAAGAGCCCTTCCCCTCCATCGGCGGCGGCCCAACTCAAACACATGACGGCGGCGCTGCATCGTCAACTCGATCAGCACGCCTTGGTCAAAAACCTGCTACGCCAGCCCATCGATAACACACACTATGACGCTCTCATGCGCGCCTTCAGTCGGGCCTATCACCACATCGAACCCGCATTGCTTGAATACGAGCAGACACTGCGCCCCATGCAGCGCTATCAATCTCGCCGACCGGTGCTTGAGACGATCAGCCCCTCGCCCGCCGCAACGCGCCTTATCGAGGATGCCGCCAGCTACTGGGGCTGTCGCTATGTGCTCGATGGCAGCAGCCATGGTGCCAACATTCTGCTACCCAGGCTAAGTACGCAACTAAGCCAACAGCAGACCAGTCTGCGCTACTGGCATCTGTTGGCAGAGCAATCTGCGCATTGGCCCTGGCTATGTCGCCAGCTTGAATCCTGCGCGCCAGAGCATGGACTCGACGCGCGCTGCATTGCGGCAGCAAGGGCGACTTATCAGATTTTTATTGATGCACTGGAACTGGAGGCACAACATGCAAGGCGGCCCCTACGGGAATTGTAAAGAGGCGGAGCTACACAAGCAGCTCGAAGTGCAAAGCTATGGCGCGATGCTGGTCATCGACAAACGCAGCCATACGATTTGCGCCACCAGCGAAAACATCGAGAAGTTTGTTGGCAAGCCCCCCGAGGCCGTACTGGGCAAGCCCTGGTCAGAACTGCTACACCCCAATCAGGTAGACACGCTATTCTTACCTGCCACCGATGAAACCGTCACCGCCCGCGTCACTCGCGCCACCATTAACCAACGCGAACTGGATGTGAGCAATCACAGTCTGGGCAACCACACACTGGTTGAGCTGGAACCTGCAACAACAAGCAGCAATGACCTGGACTTTGCTGAACGCAGCCTGTTTTTGCTCGATTTGGCAAAAAGCGATACGCCGATTGATGCCGCCAAACGACTCATGCAAGAAGTCGCCAGACTGATCGATTTTGATCGCGTGATGTTGTACCGGTTTTTACCCGGCTGGCATGGCGAAGTGGTGGCCGAGGCGCTCAAGCCCGGCATCGAAGGTTTTATGGGGCTACGCTTTCCAGAAGGCGATGTGCCCGCGAATGCGCGCCGCCTGTTTACCATCAATCTGCAACGCTTGATTGCGGACGTTAGCGCCCCAACGGCTTCATTTTCCCTTATTGAAGGCGGCTACGATATTGATATGAGCTACGCCCATCTGCGTGCTATTCATCCCGTGCATATCAAATACCTACAAAACATGGGCGTGGCGGCCTCTTTCAGTTTGTCGATTGTATGCGAAGGCAAACTCTGGGGGTTGATTGCCTGCCATCACCTCAGCCCCAAAGTCCTAAGTATTCGCGAACGACAACGCTGTGAAGAACTGACTCGCATGGCGGCCATGCACATGAACGACGTGATGCGCACCGAGCTCGAACGCAAACGTTATGCTTATCGCGTAGCCATCTCTGAAATGCGCGGTTCGTTGAATGCGCAGCGCAAGGGTTTTCAGACAATCAATGCCCATATTGAAAGCATCAAGGCGCTATTTCATGGCGATGGCGTGTGGCACCGCTTAGGTGGCCAAGATTACTTTGGCGGCAACGTTCCCGATCAAACCAGCCTGAGCATACTGCGTAACTGGGTTGATCGCCTTAACCGCAATCAGATTAATGCCCGACACGAGATACCCAAAGAGCTCGCTTCGCAGCCAGCGCTGGTACGATTTGCCAGCGGCATGCTCTATATCCCTCTCAACAAGAACGATTTTATTCTGGTTCTGCGTCAGGAACAGCTCGAAAACGTGACCTGGGCAGGCAAGCCCCAGAGTATTGAGAACCCTGACGACAGCGTGGCCGCGCTCACTCCCCGCTCGTCATTCCAAAAGTGGAGTCAGGAACTGAAAGGCCAAAGCGAGCCCTGGCACGAGCTGGATATTGAATCGGCGCAACGATTACGTGAAGAACTGATCGATTACCTTGATCGCAGCGAAATGGAAGAAATGGCACTGAAAGATGCCCTCACCGGCTTATCCAATCGCCTGTGCTTTGAGCGACGCCTTGAAGAAGCCATTCGTTATTCCATTGAACATGACACCATGTTCGCTGTGTACATGATCGATCTCGACAACTTCAAACCGGTCAATGACGGCATGGGCCATGCCGCTGGCGATGCCTTGTTGATTCAGGTGAGTGAACGCCTCTCTACTCTGGTGCGTGATGAAGATACGGTGGCCAGACTGGGTGGCGATGAATTTGCCGTGATTTTGAGTAAAGTACAAAGCGTCGATGTAGTCGAACAGGTCGCCGGGCGCATTCTCGCCGAAATCAAACGCCCTTTTGATATTGAAAACAGCCAGGTGCAAATCGGCGCCAGCATTGGCGTGTCTCTGTGCCCGATGGATGCGGCCAGCCAGGCCGAATTGTTACGCGAGGCCGATGTCGCCCTGTATGAGGTTAAAAAAGCCGGGCGCAACGGATATAAGCGTTTTGAGAAAGGCATGCTGGATGATCAGGAGCTAAATGAAAGTGCCCGAAACCTGCTCGAGAGCGCCTTTGAAGAGAACCAGTTTGAACTACTCTATCAACCCGTACTCGATACACGCAGCCATGCACTCGAAAGCCTTGAGGCGTTTTGCGTGTGGCATCATCCTGAAGAAGGCTTGGTAAGAGCGCGTGACTTTCAACCCTTGATCGAACGCCACCAGCTCAGCACCACATGGGCCGAATGGGGTCTAAATACGTTATTTGAACAGTATCAGCAATGGCAACGCGCGGGTTTGCCTTCTGTGCCCCTGTGCATCAATCTCAGCGCCAAACAGTTTCTCAATCTCGATGTGCTCGGCATGTGTCAGGAACTTGCCAACAAGTATCAGGTGGATACGGCCTGGCTGCGTATCGATCTGGACGAGCATGCACTGGTCGCCAGTGCCCGACGGGCTGAAGAAAAAATTGCCCAGCTGGCAGAGGCCGGGATTCTGGTGAACATAGACCATTTTGGCAAAGGGCTGGTGTCGCTGCGTCAACTCACGCAATTGAAGCTCAACACGCTCAAGATCACCGGCTCACTCTTGCACACTGACAAACCTGACCAAAAGCTTGATGCCCAGGTCGCCATTTTCAACTCGATCAGTAATGTGATTGATGTACCGGTCGTGGCCACCCAAATTGAATCGGAAGCCGGCATCAAAGCAGCCAAGGCGCAAGGCATTTGTCGCTTTCAGGGCTTTGCCATCGCAAAACCATTAACGGCGGCCGAAGTCCATGCACTGCTCCTAAAGCCTGACGAGATAATAAAAACATAGATAACCCTTGCTTGCTGGCGCACTTCAGCCACACTAGAATCAGAGCGACAATCTTGGAGTAAGCAGCCGCATGCAGAGTGAGTATAACGACCCGCGCGAAGACGACCCGACACAGCAAGCCATCACGATTGCGCTAATAGAGGATGACCCCGACGACGTTTATCTGGTGAAAGACCTGCTCAGCTGGGACCCGCGACGCGTGTTCGATTTGCATACCTTTGGCTCGTTGCAAGCATTCAGTGACAGTACCGGCGGCCACTACGATCTTATTCTGCTCGACCTGGGGCTGCCAGACGGGCAAAAACTCGACACCCTGGAGAAAGTACTCAGCTTTAGTCTGGACGCACCCATTGTTGTGTTTACCGGGGCCGCCTCCGCTTTAATTGGCGAACAGGCCATTGCCATGGGGGCGCAGGACTATCTGGTAAAAGGGCGCATCACCACCGAGCTTCTGACTAAATCGATCACCTATGCGATTGAACGCGACCACATGATGAAGCAACGCTCGGCGGCCTTGCAAATAGATCCCGTCACCAAGCTGCCCAATGCCAATGTACTCTACGAGCGCTTGAGTTTTCTGATCAGCCAGCATCCGCGCACGCGCATCCCGTTTACCCTAGTCTTTATTGGCATTACCAATCTCGCACATGTTGAGCGTTACTGGGGACCAGAAGTCACCGCAAGCGCACTGGAAAGAGTTGCCGCACGACTGATTTATAATCAAAGGGCTGCCGACAGCACAACCTATATGGGACAAGAAATGTACTGTCTGGTATTGCTGGGATGTGAGAGCGAAAGTGATGTAATGCAGGTGCTGAGCAAAAAGATGCAAGCACTTGCCGAGCCCTACATTATGGATCTGGATAAACCCGCTCAAGAGGTGAGCCTGCACTTCGCCGCCGGCGCCTGCCAATTTGACGACGGACAGTCGGCCGAAAAATTACTCACGCGCACCAGAGAAGCCTATATTCGCGCCAGCGAGCGCCCCCAGGATCACAACATCGCGATTGCCGGGCAGGCTTAATAACGCGCATCAACACATTTCGCACCCGCATGTTAGTCACTTGCCAGAGGGCGCGATCTATTCCTTCTGGCCTGTTGCCTGAGCTGCCGCCCGTTCAAAGGCATCTAGATCCTGAAAGACCATAATAATACCCTCAAAATCTTCTTTGTTATCAAGATAGGGCAAAAAGGTCAGCAGAATACTCGCATCGTGACCGCGTAATTGATTGACTTTTACATGACGACGCTTCTGCTTGCGCTTCACCTCGTTCAAGTGCGCTTCGAGGCTTGAGATATCAAAATTCAAAGCGATATCGGTAAACGGGCGATTAATATCGAGGGGAAGCAGATTAATATACTCTCGCGTTTTAGGCGTAAAACGACGAATAAGAAAGTGCTTGTCGAGGTATACCACACCTACTTCGGTGGCATTGAGCAAACTATCAAGGTCTTTATTGGACTGTAACAGCTCTTCGATTTTTTCCTGATACTCGGTATTAACGGTAAACAACTCTTCGTTCACCGATTGCAATTCTTCATTGGTCGATTGCAGTTCTTCATTCGCCGCCATAAGCTCTTCATTGGTCGACTGCAGTTCTTCTGTAAGCGCTTCAACATCCTGCTGTTTTTCACCCAATAATACGCGGGCGTCCAGTAACTCAGCATCCAGCTGCTTGATGCGCAATTCGCTTTGAGAGGGGCTCAACGCACTTTCGGCCTCAACCTCACTCAAAACATCTACCATCGTGCCCGAACGTATCAGTGAAAACAGATAATGGCCGGTAAACACGCCTTCACCCAGCGGCACATAGCAGGCATCAATGGTAATGGTTAATTGGGATTCGCTAATTTCAACGTCGGTCAGCACAATGCGCCGCTTACTTTTATCGACCTGTTTGATCAATGAGCTAATCACCGATACCAGGCTGTCCTGCAGCAAACGCCCATAATGGAGGGAGTGACTGCCGGGTTTGATTTTTTTGGTAAAGGCGTCGGTGTCACCAAAGCTGTACACCAGATTGTGGGAGCTATCGAGCACAACAGTGGGCGGTACAAAATTGTTAAAGAGCTTTTCTTTAATGCGCGGAATGGTGCCATCGAAAGAGCGCTGGCTCTTTTGTGATCTCTCCTGAATTTTGAGCGTTTTTTTATGGCGCGCCAGACGCTCATCCAGCCCCACCATCGACAAACTTACGCGCGTGTTCTTTGCGCGCTGATAAAGGCGTAGCGCGTGATCCACTTCTATAAAATAGTCAGGCAAACTGCTGGTCGTTTCGGCTTCGCCCAGCAACAGGTAGCCGTCGGGTTTCAGTGAAAAATGTAGAAAGGACAAAATATCCTTTTGTGCATTCACCTGAAAATAAATGAGTAGATTTCGACATGAAACCAGATTCATATTTGAAAAGGGCGGGTCTTCAATCAGGTTATGCGCTGCAAATACCACGCGCTTACGCACGCGTTCCAAAGCTACATAGCCTTCATCATCTCTACTGAAGTATTTATTAAGCAGATGCTGAGGAATGTCCTGTTCAATATGCGAGGAATAACGCCCCAGACCCGCCGTGCGAATGGCCGAACGATCGATATCGGAAGCAAAAATACGCACATCACGCCGCTCCCCCAGGCTCTCCATGATTTCTTCAAACAGAATGGAAAGTGTGTAGGCTTCTTCGCCCGTCGAACACCCCGGCACCCATATGCGCAACACTTCATCGGGTGCCGATTCGAGGATCATGCGTTCTAATACCTGGTTGCGCAGAATTGTCCAGATTTCAGGGTTGCGAAAGAACTGTGTGACGCCAATCGAAATATCGTCAATCAGCAGATCCTGCTCTTCTTCGGAGCGTAAAAAATATTCGACATAATCGTTGAGCTGCTCCAGCCCCAAAATGCCCATGCGGTGCTGAATGCGTCGCTCCACCGTCGACAGCTTGTAAGAACGCAGATCCATTTTGCTGCGATCAAGCACCGCATCAAAAATCGCATTTAACTGTTTAATCCGATCTCGATCCACACCGGCTTTGGGGGCATCCTGCACCGCACGATTACGCAGGTATTTGGCTATTTCATACCCCATCTGCTCGGGCTCTAGCACCAAATCTACGTGCCCTGTAGCAATCGCATTGTGCGGCATACCGTCGAACTCTGCCGACTGAGGTATCTGCGCGAGGGTGAGCGCCCCCATCTTACGCAACTCCAATACACCGCGACTGCCGTCATTACCGGTACCAGAAAGCACGATGCCCACTGCCTCGTTCTGCCGCTCTTCGGCCAGCGAACGGAACAGATAATCGATAGGATGATGGATGGGGCGATCATCCACTTCTGACAGAATGATTTTATTACTGGCCACCGATAGATGCTTGCGGGCAGGTAATAGATAGACCGTATTGGCTTCGATAGTTTCGAGATCTTTCGCGAGTTTGATGGGCAGCGCGCTGTGCTTTTCGAGCAACTCATCCATGTAGGTTTCAAAGTCTGGAGAGAGGTGCTGCACGATGATGACGGCTGCGTCCAGATCGGGAGGAAAGTGCTCCAGCAATGCCTTGATGGCTGCCAAGCCACCAGCGGAGGCGCCTACCCCAACAATGTAGCGGGGCTCGTTTGATCGCAGCTTTCTGGTAATGTCATTTGCATTGGGTGCTGGTTTATTATTATTGCCGCTGTCGTTACTGGCCATGCCCTGTCAACCTCTTTCCTTGCTCTTGCTCACCGACCTGATAATTGCACGCGCACCGGCCAAAGCAGCAGTTTAGTGCTTTTGAAACCACTCGTATAGGGCGTTCACGTTGAGCGGGCGGCTATGCATATAACCCTGCGTGTAATCCACGCTGAAGGCGCTCAGCTGCTCAAATTCCTGTGTAGTTTCAACGCCTTCTGCCACCACTTTTTTATCGAGAGAATGGCACAAATGCACGCAACCCTCCACCAGCGAGCGCTGCTGGTCGTTTTCAGAAAAAGAGCGAATAAAACTTTTGTCCAGTTTTACGATGTCGATGGGAAACCGCGTAAGATAGCTAAGCGACGAGTAGCCCGTGCCAAAGTCATCCATGGCCACCAGAAAGCCCTGCTCCTTGAGATAATCGATATTGCTGCTCACCTCAGGACGTTCATCAATCAAGGTACTTTCGGTCAACTCCAGCGTCACACGCTCAACGCCAAAGCGACTGCGTTTAAATCGCTCAGCGATCGACTCCGTATATTTAAAATCGAACAGTTGAATGGCGCAGATATTGACGGATAGGCGAAGATCACGCTGCGCTTCAGGTAAGCGCTCCAACAGCGCTTCAAAGTCCCGAATCGTATGTTCAATCATGTATTCCTGCAGTTCGATAATCAGGCCATTGGCTTCGGCCACACTGATCATGATCTCGGGGTTGATCCAGCCCAGCTGTTCATGCTCCCATCGCATCAAGGCCTCCACACCAATCGCACGTTTGGATTGCGCATCGAGAATGGGCTGGTAGTGAAAAAAAATGTGGCCATCCTGCAAGGCTTGCGGCAAATGCTGCCCAACTGAGTAGGCCAGGGTGATTTCTTCACCCTGATCAACATTAAAACGTCGATACTGGTTTTTGCCCTGGTGCTTAGCGGCGTACATCGCCAGATCTGCCTGCTTCAACACTTCGTCCAGTAACTTATCCGTCGCGGCATACTCGCTCTGCCCATCCCCCTGGAAACTTGAGATACCAATACTTGCCGACAGATGCAGGGTCACCTCACCCACCACATAGGGATGCCTCAGTACACGGTTGATTTTGTCGGCGATATTGTCGACCACTTCATCAGGAATTTCTCCGGGCATAATAATGACAAATTCGTCACCGCCAAAGCGCGCCACCAGATCATTCTGTCGCACCTGGCGTTGCAGCCTTTGCGCAACCTGCACCAATAGCTGGTCGCCCAACGCGTGACCATACAAGTCGTTAATATTCTTAAAGCCATCCAGATCGATAAACAGCACCTGCACTTTCTGACGCAAGCGTTTGGCCAAGGTCAAATAACGTTCGAGCTGGTGCTTCATGGCCAAAC
>JAWWBW010000023.1:0-23092 GCA_033720775.1 Oleiphilaceae bacterium
CGGATATTGCCGCTTTTTTTATTAATTCGGGCCAAAAATCTATTTTGCTTTGGCTTCCCAGCCGGCAAATCGTTGAACCAAGGCTTTAAACAACTTTGGATTTGCCGCAACCAGATTGGATTTGCCGCCTTTCAGCAAGTCGCCTGTTAGTGTTCCGCTGAGCATCCCTGCCTCGCGGGCAATCATTAACGACGCTGTGGTTTCAGAAAGTTCAACATTTAAAGATAACAAGGCGTCAGCCTGGCCGGCAGCGACGCGGCAAATATCAAGCGTGTCGCAGCCACCAACATACATGCGCTCTACTTGCGCGCTTAGTTCATTTACTAAGCCCTGGACTGCATGAGGGGCGCTGGCACCACTCACCTGATTTAGTGTGTTGCTCAGAAGCAGTGTGCTATCGATGCTGCGTGCAGCTGTGCTGCGAATGCGTCTACCATTCAGTGCCGCTCCACTGCCGCGACTGGCACTAAATTCCTCACCGGTAATTGGGTTGATAACCAGCGCATTCTGTACTTTGCCCTTGTGCCAGTGCGTAATTGAAAAGGCGGTTTCTGGCAATTTGCGTAACAGGTTATGAGGGCTGTGAATGGCATGGACTATCCAAACATCATCTTTGCCTTCTTTGGGTGTTTCGCCGGGTTTCGCGATAAAGTGGGTGGGGTGTGCGCGCTTCATGGCATCGTAAAGGGCGTTATATATCACTTCTTCGAGGTGCGCGATGAGCTGTAAATCGTTGGCAAGGCTACCATTGGCCGGCTCTCGTCGGTCTATGGCTTGAACGATGTATTCACTGCTTTGTCTTGCGGCGCGCAGTGCGATGTTAAGAATGGGTTGCATAGTTATTCGCAGCTTCTGTTGAAATTGCGCGAATCATAACAAAAAACGGGTTCGCTCACAGTACTAACATGCTTATCGAACGCTTGGTTTTTTCGGGCAGGCAGATACACTAAGCGCGCCCTTAATTGATATGACGTCTTTATGTACATTTGGAGTTTTATTTGAATACCACGGATTCCGACAAATTACTCGCCAGCCTCACACAGCAGGTTCAAATTGTGTTAGTGGAGACCACACATTCGGGAAATATCGGTGCGGTGGCGCGGGCCATGAAAAATATGGGGTTGTATCGTTTGGTGCTGGTCTCTCCTCGAACTTTCCCTAGCGAGGAAGCCACTAGCAGGGCCTCAGGCGCAGACGACGTGCTGCAAAATGCACGTGTCGTTGCGTGTTTGGAAGAGGCGATCGCGGAGAGCTCCCTGGTTATTGGGTCTAGCGCCCGTAGTCGCAACATGGTGTGGCCACTAATCAATCCTCGCACTTGTGCACAACGTGTTTTGGGTGCGCTGCAGGATACGCTTATGGATGAGCAAACTAATTCGCAGGGGCATGCACCGGCTATTTCATTGGTGTTTGGTCGGGAATCAAGCGGACTCACTAATGAGGAGTTGCAACGCTGTCATTATCACGTAAATATCCCTGCCAATCCGGACTACTCCTCGTTAAATCTCGCGATGGCGGTGCAGGTTGTGTGTTATGAGTTGCGTATGGCGGCGTTGCTTGAGATGTCACATACAGCCCCCATTGAACAAGTTTCGGAGATTGAGGGGCCGCAGGATCAGGGGTGGGACACGCTGCCTGCGACGGTGAATGAGGTGGAAGGGCTACTAACGCACCTCGAAGAGACGCTGATTCAAACAGGCTTTCATGATCCCGACAACCCGCGCATGCTGATGGTGCGTTTACGTCGCTTTATTCAGCGTGCAAGGCCCGATACGATGGAAGTTAACATCCTGCGTGGTATTCTTAAATCCATACAGCGCTCACTGGGCGCGAAAGGCTGAGCTTGATTTATTATGTTTGAAAGATTGAAAGAAGATATCAATAGCGTTTTCGATCGTGATCCCGCAGCGCGCAATACCTTTGAAGTATTAACAAATTATCCCGGTCTTCATGCCTTGTTATTCCATCGAATGGCGCATGCCTTGTGGAATAAGCGTTTGTTTTGGCTGGGGCGCACATTGTCCACGTTTAGTCGCTGGTTGACGGGCATAGAGATTCATCCCGGTGCGAAAATTGGTCGCCGTTTTTTTATCGATCATGGCATGGGGGTAGTGAGTGGAGAAACGGCCGTTATCGGTGACGATGTAACCTTATACCAAGGCGTGACACTGGGTGGGACTAGCTGGAATAAAGGTAAACGCCACCCAACGCTTCATAATGGTGTAGTCGTTGGTGCGGGGGCAAAAGTACTAGGCCCATTTGAGGTTGGTGAAAATGCAAAAATTGGCTCAAATGCGGTCGTGACCAAGGCGGTGCCAGCTGGTGCCACGGTGGTTGGGATACCCGGTCGGGTTATATTGAAGTCAGTTAACGAGAAGCGCGAAGAAATAGACGATGAAAAGCGTAAGATTATGGAAGATCATTTCGGCTTTGATGCCTACGGTTTGAGTGAGGAAATGCCCGATCCCGTGGCGCGTTCCATTCGCAGTATTCTGGACCATATGCACCTCGTAGATGAGCGTATGAATTCCATGTGCAAGGCGCTTAAAAAACTTGACGCCTCTTATACCAAAGAGGACGTACCACCTATTAATGAAGATGACGTCGACTGTTTTAAAGAGGCCAATTAGAGGGCTGTGCTGAATAGTTGATTAAAATAGTAGGTTATTGGATAATTTTCGCTCTCCCGTTTGCAATTTTTTCATTAATCATGCGACTTACCACCAAGGGGCGATACGCCGTAACCGCAATGCTCGACCTTGCGTTGCACGATGCAGCTGGCCCGGTCTCATTGCATGATATCTCGCAACGACAAGGCATCTCGTTGTCATATCTCGAGCAACTGTTTGCAAAGTTACGTCGACGCGGGCTCGTAATGAGTGTTAGAGGCCCCGGTGGGGGGTATAGTCTCGCAGGTAAAGAGACGGTGATCTCCATTGCCGACATCGTTGACGCCGTAAATGAATCGCTCGATACGACAAAGTGTCAGGAAAAAGGTGATTGCCAACAGGGTGAAATGTGTCTGACCCATCATTTATGGTCTGATTTAAGCCGGCAGATTCATCACTTTTTAAGTGGTATTACGCTACAGGATTTAATGAATAAGCGTGAAGTGCAAGTTACTGCGCAAAGACAAAATCAGCTTGCTAATCTGATTCCTTCAAACTCACTGGACGTCTAAGCCTAGTGGTGTTTTTTCATCTGAAACCGTTCTCTTTATGACTCGCCCACAGCCTATTTATCTGGACTATGCTGCCACCACCCCTGTCGACCCTCGTGTGGTTGAGGTGATGTTGCGTTTTTTGGGGCCTGATAGCCTTTACGCCAATCCGGCTTCGCGCTCGCACGTACTAGGTTGGCAGGCAGAAGCGGCAGTGGAGCATGCGCGAAAGCAGGTGGCACAAGCACTCTCTGCGGATACGCGTGAAATTGTATGGACGTCCGGGGCTACTGAAGCGAACAACCTGGCGATAAAGGGTGCTGCTCTGGCTTTAAAGGAAAAAGGTCGTCACCTAATCACATCGCTCACTGAGCACAAGGCGGTATTGGACTGCTTTAGCTGGCTAGAGACGCAGGGGTTTGAAGTGAGCTGGTTAACGCCAGAGCCGGCGGGCAATATCTCGCTTACGAGTGTCAAGCAGGCGTTGCGCTCTGATACTGTTCTTGTTTCTTTAATGCACGTGAACAATGAAACAGGCGCGATTAATCCGGTCTGCGAAATAAGCGAATATCTGGCAGAGCAGGGTGTTGCGTTTCATATTGATGCCGCACAAAGTGCTGGAAAGCTCGCGCTAGATACCAGCGTTCTGAAGGCCAGCCTTATCTCTCTTTGTGCACATAAAATTTACGGGCCAAAAGGTGTGGGTGCGCTTTATGTCCGTCGCACCAATGACTTTGATCTTGTGTCTCAAATCCATGGTGGCGGACACGAACGAGGCATGCGTTCGGGAACGTTGGCAACTCACCAAATTGCTGCGATGGGCGAGGCATTATCCATAGCGCAAGACGTGATGGAACAAGAGCAGGCACATTTGCGCAAGCTTAAATCTGTGTTTCTGGACCAGCTTGCCGGTAGGAACGTTGTGATAAATGGCGCGCTGGATGCGTCTGTCCCTGGTATCTTGAATATGGCGTTTCCCGGTTGCGATGGGCAGCTGTTATTGAGTGCCCTGCCAGATCTTTGTCTATCGTCGGGTTCGGCATGTACGTCGGCGACCATGGCGCCTTCTCATGTGTTAACTGCCATGGGAGTGAGCGAATCCGATGCCTTGAGCGCCTTGCGCGTGTCGTTTGGGCGTTTCAGTACTGAGGAAGAGGTCGTGCAAGCCGGGCAAATGCTTGCGACGGTGCTTGATCGACTAGCATAAGACTGCCGGTTAATTAACGTTAATTTCGCCTTTTGTTTCATGTATTTTTCACTCGCGTAAGAGTATAATGCGCCCGCAAATTTCTAGTGGTCGAGTCACTTTTGTGTTCGATACAAACTTATATTTCTGGAGAACTATTCATGGCGGTAGAACGCACGCTATCTATCATCAAGCCTGATGCAGTGGCTAAAAACGTAATTGGTCAAATCTACTCTCGTTTCGAAAATGCCGGTCTCAAGATTGTCGCTTCAAAGATGCTGCACTTGAGCCAAGAGCAGGCAGAAGGCTTTTACGCAGAACACAAAGAGCGTCCGTTCTTTGCAGATCTCGTAAGTTTTATGACTTCTGGCCCAGTTGTAGTGCAGGTGCTCGAAGGTGAAAACGCGATCGTTCAAAATCGTGACCTGATGGGAGCAACTAATCCTAAGGAAGCTGCAGCAGGTACGATCCGCGCTGATTTCGCCGAGTCTATTGATGCAAACGCGGTTCATGGTTCTGATTCACCAGAGTCAGCCAAGCGTGAAGTTGCTTACTTTTTTAATGATGATGAGATTTGCCCACGCGCATAATCCGCGGCATCTTTCAAAAAAGCAGGACCCCACTCCGGGCTCCTGCTTTTTGTGTGTATAGAGCTATAGCTATTGTTGATATTGGGTATTTGCTATGAGCGTTGAATCGACTGAACAAACCAGGGTAAACCTACTGGGCTTATCGCGGTCAAAAATGATCCAGTTTTTTGCTGATATCGGCGAAAAGCCGTTTCGTGCGCAACAGGTGATGCAGTGGATTCATCAGTTTGGCGTAGATGACTTCGACAAAATGTCTAATATTAGCAAGAAGTTGCGCGAGAAACTTAAACAAGTATCTTATATTCAGGCGCCGGAGATCATCTATCAGAATATTTCGGCCGACGGTACACGAAAGTGGGTGATGAAAATGCCAGGTGGCAGCAGCATCGAGACGGTGCTGATACCTGATGGACAGCGCGGGACGTTGTGCGTGTCTTCCCAGATTGGGTGTGCACTGGACTGCAGTTTTTGCTCAACCGGCAAACAAGGCTTCAATCGTAACTTGAGCAGTGCCGAAATTGTTGGTCAGATCTGGAATGCTATCGCTTCATTTGAAGGTATTGATCGTAACAAAGACCGCCCCGTCACTAATGTCGTTATGATGGGAATGGGTGAGCCCTTGCTGAATTTCGACAATGTGATGGATGCCATCGATATTATGATGGACGATTTTGCTTACAGCATCTCTAAGCGCCGGCTAACCATCAGTACGGCGGGTGTAGTGCCTGCCATCGACCGATTAGCCGAATATACCGACGCATCCATTGCGATTTCATTGCATGCACCTAACGATGAGTTGCGTAATGAGCTGGTACCGGTCAATAAAAAATATCCAATCGCTATGCTGCTCGAATCGGTCAAAGGGTATCTCAACAAGCTCGCTGATAAGCGAAAGGCAACAATCGAATACACACTCATGGCTGGTGTTAATGACCGCAAAGAACATGCGATGCAATTGATAGAGCTATTGCGCGACTTGCCTTGTAAGATAAACCTGATACCTTTTAACCCTTTTCCCGGGAGCGGTTATAAGAAACCCTCTAATAACGAAGTGCGTAAGTTTCAGGATTGGCTGATGCAAGCGGGTTACATTACTACCGTGCGCACGACACGGGGGGATGATATCGATGCAGCTTGCGGTCAGTTGGTAGGCCAGGTGCAAGACAAGACAAAACGTAGCGCAAGGTATATTCAATTGCGCCAGGTTAACGGATGAACATAACTACTTGTGGCGAGTTCCAATAAAAATATGAAATGGCACCTCCGGCTATTCATCGCATTAACAGCGTTAATGCTCTCTGCCTGCGTCACGACCTCTGACAGTAATTTTGCGCGCAAAGCTGACCCGAGCGTTGCCGCAGAAAAGTACGTACAACTTGGCCTTGAGTACATCAAACGCAACGAGCTGATTCGAGCGCGTAAACACCTCAAGCGTGCTCTGCAACTTGATCCGCAGCATGCGGCTGCACATGCAGCGTTAGGCTTGATCTATCATGAAGATGCCGAGAACAAACTTGCAGAAAAGTCGTTCAAGCAGGCGATTGAAATAGACCCGACTTACACCCGAGGCCGCACGTATTACGGCGCGTTTTTATTCTCGCAGGAACGTTTTCAGGAAGCACTGGAACAGTTTCAGCTCGCGTCCGAAGACACAGGCTACGCAAGCCGGGATCAGGTGTTTACCAATATAGCCTTGTGCCATTTGAAGTTGGGCAATAATGCTCAGGCGCTTGAAGCCTATGAAAAGACGTTGCGGCTCGACCGTTTTAATGGGCGAGCTCTAGCGGGTGCAACGGAATTACTGATTGAACAGGATGATTTTCAGCGCGCACAGAATTATTACAATCGACTGGTGCGCTTGATTGCCCAACAAGGGATGAAACATTCGCCACAGAGTCTTTGGATGGGCATTCGCATTGCTCGTTACTATGGCAGTGTTGCGCAGGAAGAGAGTCTGTCCACCTTACTTGCAGAGCTTTATCCCCAGTCTGCTGAATACCGGGCGTACAAGAAATTAAGAAGCAAAGGCTATTACCAGTGAGTGAGTCGCAGCAACTGAACAATCCGGGTGATATTTTAAAGGCGGCGCGTCAAGAGCTGGGCATGAGCACGCAGCAGGCGGCAGATAAGCTGCACCTGCGCGCTTCAGTAGTCGAAGCGCTCGAACAAGAAGATTACAGTCAGTTTTCAAGTGATGTTTTTTTAAAGGGGTATTTTCGATCCTATTGCCGGCTGGTCAATTTGCACGAAACACGCATGGTCGACCTGCTCGACGAACAACTTCAGCATCGTGCTTCTGAGGTGGCTGAAGACGAAGCACGCCATAGCGGCACTTCCTCCGAAAAAAATACCGTCCGTTTTGTGGTCATCGCGGCGCTGTTGGCAATAGCGGCCGTTTTTGGCTGGAAGATGGTGGCAGGAAGCGCTGACTCTGGTGGGCCTCAAACGTTGGCCCCCACAACGGAGCAATCCTCCCAGCCTTCAGCAAATCCGGTTGATCCTTCTGTAGAGGAAGTAACGGAAGATCCCAGTATTGATTCATCATCTGCGCGAAGCACACTGGACTCAGATAGCGAAGACTCTATGGCTTCAAGTGCTACCACAATTGAAGAGCGAGCGGATGAACAAGTGGCAGAGAGATTGGAGAATGACGAAAGCCAGATGGGTGAACCCCAACTCGCTCAAGAAGAAGTTGCGTCACTCTTAACGGGCCAAGAAGGGGGCGATCTGGCGCAACCCGGTGAGACGCGTCCTCAAAATGACGCCGATGTTAAAAATGAATTTACGGAAGAAAACGTCAATAGCGGGCTCGCGCCGGTTGTTTTGAAATTGGCTTTCACTGGAGACTGTTGGGTGACCATCAAAACCCGCGATGATGAGGCTCGTACCTTAAAAGCCAATCTCTATCGTGCCGGCAATGAATTTGATCTGACGATAAAACAGCCAGTAGATATTGTATTGGGTGATGCCAAGCAGGTAAGTATTACCGCTAACAACACGTTGGTTGATGCCGCACCATACACAGCAAGAAATGGTCGCGCCTCTTTTGTTTTCGATCCTGCAGAGTACCAGTAGGTTTTTATTCTTGTTGAACAGTAATTTGGCTCAATTTACATGAAATTTGAATCTCCCATCGTAAGACGCAAGTCGAAACAGATTATGGTCGGTAGCGTGCCAGTGGGCGGAGACGCTCCGATTGCTGTGCAAAGTATGACTAATACCAATACCTGTGATGTTGCGGCGACGGTAGGGCAAATAAATGCCCTACAGAATGCAGGCGCGGACATCCTTCGCGTTAGCATTCCCAGCATGGATGCGGCAGAAGCATTTCGCAGCATCAAACAGCAGGTGACGATACCCCTGGTGGCAGATATTCATTTCGATTACAAAATTGCACTCAAGGTCGCCGAATATGGCGTCGACTGTTTACGTATCAATCCAGGCAATATTGGCAAGGAAGATCGTATAAAGGCTGTAATTGAAACCGCCAGAGATAAAAATATTCCGATTCGAATAGGCGTTAATGCGGGCTCTCTTGAGAAAGATCTTCAAAAAAAATACGGCGAACCGACGCCTGATGCGCTGGTTGAATCCGCGATGCGGCATGTAGAGATTCTTGATCGCCATAATTTTGATAATTTTAAGGTGAGTCTAAAGGCCTCAGATGTGTTCATGACCGTGGCGGCGTATCGTAAGATCGCTACGATGATAGAACAACCATTGCATCTGGGGATTACCGAGGCTGGCGGTTTCCGAGCGGGCGCAGTCAAATCGGCTGTTGGTCTCGGCATGCTGCTTATGGATGGTATCGGCGATACCATTCGAATTTCTCTAGCCGCTGATCCTGTCGAAGAAATCAAAGTAGGGTACGACATTCTCAAGAGTCTTCGCTTACGCAGTAAAGGCATTAACTTTATTGCTTGCCCCAGCTGTTCGCGACAGAACTTTGATGTGATTAGCACCATGAATGCCTTGGAAAGTCGCCTGGAAGACGTCACCACACCTTTGGATGTTGCCATTATCGGTTGTGTGGTTAATGGTCCGGGTGAAGCCAAAGAAGCAGACATCGGCCTGACCGGTGGTACTCCAAACAATCTGGTTTACCTCGACGGCAAACCGCATCATAAACTGGCCAATGACACCCTGATTGACGATCTGGAAAAAAGCATTCGGGAAAAGATCGAACAAAAACGTAAACTCGATGAGTCAGTCATTGCTAAAGCGTAAATAACAGATTTGTAAAAAGTGGAATAAACATTGGCTAAGATTCAGGCAATTCGCGGAATGAATGATCTGCTCCCGGAGCAGACCGCCGTATGGCAATATCTCGAAAATAAAGTACAGAAAGTCCTCGCTCAGTATGGTGTTCGGGAAATAAGAATGCCAATCGTTGAACAAACGGAACTGTTTAAACGCTCTATCGGTGAGGTGACTGACATCGTCGAAAAAGAGATGTATACCTTCGAAGACCGTAATGGCGACAGTCTTACTTTGCGGCCAGAAGGTACGGCTTGTTGCGTGCGTGCCGCCGAGCAGCATGGTTTGCTCTTTAATCAGACCCAAAAGCTCTGGTACGCAGGGCCCATGTTTCGTCATGAGCGTCCACAAAAAGGGCGTTACCGACAGTTTCACCAAATCGGTGTTGAATGTTTTGGTTACAGCGGGCCTGATATTGATGCCGAGTTGATTATGTTAACGGCTCGACTATGGCGTGAGTTGGGGATCAGTGAGGCCCTAACGCTGCATATCAACACCTTGGGCACCAGCATCGAAAGGAATAAATTTAAAGCAGCCTTGGTGGACTATTTAAAACAGTACGAAGATCGCCTTGATGAGGATAGCAAGCGTCGCCTAACCACCAATCCGCTTCGTATTCTCGATTCAAAAAATCCAGAAACGCAGGCGATTCTGCGTGACGCGCCGAAACTTTGGGACTTTTTGGAGCCTGAGTCGCGTGCCCATTTCGAACAGTTACTAGGTTTGTTACAAGGGGCTGGTATTGATTATGTGCACAATCAGAACCTTGTTCGCGGCCTCGATTATTACTCAAATGCAGTCTTTGAGTGGGTGACGGATAAACTAGGCGCACAGGGAACGGTTTGCGCAGGTGGCCGTTACGACGGTCTGGTTGAGCAGTTAGGTGGAAAACCGACACCTGCCGTCGGCTTTGCGATGGGAATGGAACGTCTTGTCTTGATGCTTGAGACCTTAAATCTGGTGCCTGATGCCCAACGGGAGTATGCGGATTTGTATATAGTTGCCGCAGGAGAAGGAACACAAACGTGTGCTTTCCAATTGGCAGAGAAGTTACGCAATTACGCCCCATACCGTATCCTGCAGCACCACGGCGGGGGTAGCTTTAAAAGCCAGATGAAAAAAGCAGACAAATCACGGGCTCGCTTTGCATTGATTCTGGGCGAAAATGAGGTCGCTGAAGGCACCGTTGTTATTAAGCCATTGCAGGCACAAGGCGATCAGGTCTGTGTGGCGCAGGATTCACTAACAGAAAAACTAAAAGAAATATTTAATTCAGGGGTTTAGGAGCAAAAAAGTGGAAGAACTACGAACCGAAGAAGAACAGATTGCAGCGATCAAAAAATGGTGGCAGGAAAACGGCAATTCGCTGCTTATTGGTGTGGGGGCCGCATTGGCCATCGTATTTGGCTGGAAGGCTTGGCAAAACAGCGCCGAGCAAGAAAAAGCCGAGGCCTCGATCCTGTACCAACAACTCATCACGACCGCGACCAATAACTCCTTGGAAGACACGGATGAATCGTCTTCGGTTGGCTACATTGCAGGTGAGCTGAAAGAAAAATACGAGGGCTCAGAGTACGCTATTTACGGCGCGCTGTTTATGGCCAAAGATGCAGTAGAAAACGGGCAGCTCGACGTGGCCGCGCAAGAGCTCGAATGGGTGACCAAAAATACCGAAGACGCGCGTTTGCAACATATCGCCAAGGGGCGTTTGGCGAGGGTTTTATCTGCACAGGGTAAGCATGATGAGGCGCTGGCTGTATTAAATGCGGTTGACTCTTTGTTCGAGGCCAACTACCTAGAAATCAAAGGCGATATTTATCTGCGCAAGCAAGATGAAGAAAGTGCCAAGCAGGCGTACCTCAAGGCGTATGAAATGGTCAAGGATTCCCCGCAGTCTCAACCTTTGTTGGCCGTAAAACTCTCAGACCTGGGTGTTAATCCCGATACACTCTAGGAAGTAACGATGATCTGGAACAACGCAAAGACTTTGTTCAAGCTTGTTCTGCAAGGCGCGGTTTTTACCGCGCTTTTTGCTTGCAGCAGTGAACGCGTCAATGAGCCCGCTGAGTTACAGCCGTTCATAGAAACGCGGCAGGTTGAAAAACTCTGGAGCACGGGGATCGGTGACGGAGATGAGGAACTTAAGCTTGAGCTGCGCCCGGTATTGAGCGATGGCAAAATTTTCGCGCTTGATCGTTATGGTGAGCTGAATGTGGTGGCCGCAGACTCTGGCAAGCGATTATGGCGTCGCGACCTGAATGAACAGGTGAGTGCTGGGCTAGGTTTTGACCGCTCTCATTTGTACTATGCCACCTTTCAGGGAGAGCTGGTTTGCCTGGATCGTGAAAACGGAAATGAGATTTGGCGTCGCTCTTTAAGTAGCGAGGCTGTATCAGCACCTGCTTCCAATAATCGCAGTGTGGCCGTGCAAACCATCGACGGAAAACTGTTTGTATTTGATGCGGTTGAGGGCATTAAGCTTTGGCAATACGACAGTACAGATCCCATTTTGACGCTTCGTGGTACTGCGCAGCCCACTTTTCATAAAGGGGCGCTTGTAGCAGCATTTGCCAACGGCGAACTGCGGGCATTTGATGCACGCAATGGCCGGTCACGATGGAAATCAAACGTGGGCGTTGCGCAAGGGAGAACTGAGCTTGAACGTCTGATCGATATTGATGGTGATCCGTTAATTTTCGACGACAAGGTATACGCTGTCGCCTACCAGGGAAATCTTGTGTCGCTTGACGTCTTTAGTGGACAAGAGCTATGGCGAAGAGAGTCGTCTTCCTTTAAAGCGGTTGCGCTCGCAAATGACAAGATTGTTGCAACTCTGGAAGACAGCCGTGTGCTGGCCTACAGTGAATCAAATGTGATTGATGTGTGGGAAAACGATTTGTTGACGTACAGACGTCTCACAAAGCCCACTATTGTTGGCGACTCTGTTTTAGTTGCTGATTTTGAAGGTTTTGTACACGTGTTGTCGCTCGTTGACGGATCCATTCAGGCGCGCTTTCAACCCGATACAGACGGCATCATGGAGCACATCATTCCTGCCGGTGATCGATTTTTCATCAGCACCCGGTCAGGTGATCTGATCGCATATAAACTGAAAGAGGCGATTCCTTCGTACAAGCGGGGCAAAGCCATTCCATTGGGACGCAGAGAAGACTTTTAATATGGTGCCTGTTATTGCACTCGTGGGGCGACCCAACGTTGGAAAATCCACATTGTTTAACCGCCTGACACGCTCGCGGGACGCGATTGTGGCCGATTATCCTGGTCTGACCCGCGATCGCAAATACGGCGAGGGTCAATCGCGTGATCGCCGATATATCGTGATCGACACGGGCGGCCTGACCGGTGATGAACAGGGTATCGATGCCGCGATGGCGTCTCAGTCCATGCTCGCAATGCAGGAAGCCGATTTAATCTTTTTTGTGGTTGATGCCCGGGATGGGCTAACGCCCGTAGACGAGAGTATTGCCAAACAAGTGCGCGCCTCCAATAAGCCCGCGTGGCTTGTGGTGAACAAAGTAGATGGCTTGAATCCCGATGTGGTCACCGCCGATTTCTATTCATTAGGGATGGCGCCACTGTGTATGGTCGCTGCGGCACACAACCGCGGTGTGCGGAGCCTGATTGATGAAGCACTGGAGTTATTTCCCGAAGACGCTCAAGAGCAGGAAGACGAAAGCGAAGGTTGCAAGATCGCGATTATCGGGCGCCCCAATGTAGGTAAGTCGACGCTGGTCAATCGTCTGTTGGGAGAAGAGCGTGTGGTGGTCTATGATCAACCCGGGACGACTCGCGACAGTGTTTACATCCCCTACGAGCGGCGCGACAAGCCTTATACACTGATAGATACCGCCGGTGTGCGCAGGCGTAAAAACGTCAAGGAAGCGGTCGAGAAATTTTCAATCATCAAAACCTTGCAGGCAATTGAAGACGCCAATGTGGTTGTGGTGGTTATCGATGCCCGCGAAGGGGTCGTTGAGCAAGATCTGCATATGATCGGGTTCGCCATGGATGCAGGCCGCTCGATGGTGCTTGCGGTTAACAAATGGGATGGCATGTCGGCCGAGGAAAAGCAGCGCGTCAAAGCGGAGCTGGATCGCCGCCTCGTGTTTATGGATTACGCACCCAAGCACTTTATCTCGGCCAAGCACGGCAGCGGTGTGGGTGATTTGTATAAGTCCATTGACCAAGGTTATGCCTCGGCGTTTGCCAAGTGGCCGACCAAGCGCCTGTCAGAGCTCTTGGCAGATTGTGTCAGTGAGCATCAGCCTCCGGTTGTGCGAGGTCGTCGCATCAAATTGCGTTATGCCCATCAGGGTGGCTCCAATCCACCGATTATTGTTGTGCACGGATCTAAAACAGAAGATTTGCCCGATAGCTATAAGCGTTATCTTGAAAATACCTTCCGCAAGGTCTTGAGGGTAAAGGCGACGCCGATACGTTTTGAGTTCAGGTCAGGCGAAAATCCCTATGCGGAACCCACGCACCGATTAGCGACACGTACCAAGGCAAAACTTAAGCGTGAAGCAGAATCCAAGCAGTTTGTGTCGCGCCGGGCTAAAAATAACCCACGTCGAAAAACCGGTAAAAAATCATGAAAATAGCCATAGTGACCACCGGCGGTACCATCGATAAAGAATATTTCGATGCTTTGAGCGACTACAAAATCGGCGACAGTATTGTCGATGGTGAATTGCAGAAATATCGCGTGGGCTTTGAATATCAGGTTGTTCCCTTGCTACGAAAAGACAGCCTTGAATTAGACGATGACGATCGTGCGCTCATTGTGAAGACCGTATCGGACTTACCCCAACAGCATATATTGATTACACACGGCACCGACACCATGGTGACTACCGCGAAGGCGCTTGCCAATATAAAGGATAAGACCATCGTACTAACGGGGGCCATGAAACCGGCACGTTTTAAGGATACCGACGCAATATTCAACGTAGGCGTCGCGATTGGTGCGCTGCAATGCCTGCCAGCAGGGGCATACGTAGCAATGAGTGGAAGAATATTTGACCCGCACAAGGTGTCAAAAAACCGGGAAGCCGGTCAGTTTCAAGCATCAGATGGCTAAGTCTGAGCAGCCACAAAGCGCACACCTTTGCCCGCTATGTGGCAAAGCAAATCAATGTTCACTGGCACATTCATCCCAGCAAAATGAACAAACATTTAGCTGTTGGTGCCAACACCTTTCTCTCACGCCTCAACAAAAGGCGGTCTTGCTCAGCAAAGTTGGCGAAGAAAACATTCGCTGCGTGTGCTCAAGCTGCATTCAGAAAATAATCCAATAAAAATCAATCTGATACTAAGGTAATGTAAAGCAAAACCTTAGATTCGAATACTTCCTGAAACAATTTGCCAAACCGTGAAGAATTGTTATTTGTAGGTGATTATTTAACCAATTGAGCACTATACTAGAGATGTGTCTTACCAATCATTTAGGAGTTTGCCTAGCGCAATAAGCCTAAAAATCTAATTACGCGTTTCCTCACACGACGCGAGGTTTACCTACCTATCGCGAGACGTGTCAGCAGGAATGGCCAAAAGCCGGTAACTGCTCACATGATTGCGATGTACGAAGAGGATAGCTCTATGTTTGACGTACTCGACCATTGCCAGGTCAACGAACTGCATGTCCGTGACGATGCGGATTCCGGCTTAAAAGCCATCATCGCCATTCACAATACCCAACTTGGTCCCGCACTCGGGGGCTGCCGATTCATCCAATACGATTCTGCCGATACCGCTCTGGAAGACGCTGCCCGTTTGGCGCGAGGCATGTCCTACAAAGCCGCTTTGGCGGGTGTACCGCAAGGTGGCGGCAAGGCGGTGATCATGAAACCTGCCGGCCATTTTGACCCGGTTGCGCTATTTAGTGAATTTGGGCGCTTTGTGCAATCGCTTCAGGGGCGTTATATCACTGCCATCGACTCCGGTACGTCGGCAACCGAGATGGATATCATTGCCAAACATACGTCTTACGTAACGAGCACCTCTACGGCGGGTAATCCTTCGCCCTATACCGCGCGCGGCGTATTCGAAGGGATACGCGCCGCCGTCAAGCATAAGCTGGGCAGCAATGACCTAAACGGAGTGCGTGTTGCCTTGCAAGGAGTCGGTAATGTGGGTTTCGTACTGGGAAAATTACTAGATCGTGCCGGTGCCGAAGTCTTCGTATCGGACGTGAACCGTGTTGCGATTGACGAAGCCATGAAAAGTTTCGCTTCCGGCGTAATTGCTCCCGATAAGATCGCGAGTGCCGATTGCGACGTATTCGCACCTTGTGGCTTAAGTAAACCGATCAACGACGACAACATCGATCACTTACGTTGTCGCATCGTCGCAGGCTCGGCCAATGTGCAGTTAGCCCACCACGAACTGGGGCAAACGCTACACGAGCGCGGCATCTTATATGCCCCCGACTATGTCATCAATGCGGGCGGCCTTATTTACGCCTCACTTAATTACCATGGCCATGATGCGGGAGAGATTCACGACAAGGTACAGGGTATTTATCAGACTCTGGACCAGATATTCGGCGAATCCGAACAGGACAATATGCCCCCCAGTGAAATTGCGGACCGGCTGGCGCAACAGCGCTTGCAAAAGCCGCTTGAGCACGCAGCGTAGGAGGCATCGCCATGTATAACACTACACATGAATTCAGCGTGTCGTCACTGCGTTATCTGGACGAAAACGGTGTGGCGGTTAAGTCCATTCCCCAAGAATTAAACCAATCTGAACTCGTGATGAAAGCCTACGAGGCGATGCAGCTGGGGCGGCTAGTCGATAAAAAGGCTATCGCGCTACAACGTACTGGAAAGATGGGCACTTATCCTTCTATTTTGGGACAAGAGGCCATTGGTGTGGCAATCGGCTTAGCCATGCATCAGGAGGATGTGCTGGCACCTTATTATCGCGACATGATTGCGCAATATTTACGTGGCGTGACGCTGG
Organism: Oleiphilaceae bacterium; assembly: GCA_033720775.1. Lineage (GTDB taxonomy): Bacteria > Pseudomonadota > Gammaproteobacteria > Pseudomonadales > Oleiphilaceae > PZPK01. The sequence goes on from JAWWBW010000023.1 coordinate 16,178, forward strand.
CTGAAATCCTTCTTTACTGGGGTGGGGATGAACGCGGCAGCGCTTACCAGCGTTGTAAGAAGGACTTTCCCAATTGCGTTCCCATTGCGACCCAACTTTGCCACGCAGCGGGTGCCGCCGTGCAAATGAAAGTGCAGGGAGTCCATCGCGCCACAGTAGCTACTTGCGGCGAGGGGGCGACATCAAAGGGCGACTTTCTTGAAAGCCTGAATCTGGCCGGGGCCTGGCAGCTTCCACTGGTGGTCGTGGTGAACAACAATCAATGGGCGATTTCGACGCCAAGATCGGTGCAGACCTCCGCCGAGACCATCGCGCAAAAAGCAATTGGTGCGGGCATTCGTGGAATCCAGGTTGACGGTAATGACTTTTTTGCCGTTTATGATGCGGTGCGAACGGCGTTAAAACGCGCTTATGACGGAAAAGGCGCGACGCTTATCGAAGCGGTCACGTATCGCTTAGGTGACCACACCACTGCCGACGATGCCACCCGTTATCGAAAATCCGAAGAGCTCCAACAAGCGTGGGATGCGGAACCGCTCAAGCGCATGCGTGCATTTATGGACGCGCAGTACGATTGGGACGACGACAAAGAGCAAGCCATGTTAGAGGCTCTGGCAGCCAAAGTAGATGCGGCAACACAGGAATACCTTGAAACCCCGCCAGAACCACCCACAGCGATGTTCGACTACTTGTTTGAAGAAATGCCGACAGGCCTGCAGCAACAACGGGCAGAAGTAGCCATTCGCCAGTTGGCGAAGGGAGGTGTGTGATGAATCAGGCAGTCCACTTATCTCACGAAGTTACCATGATCGAGGCGATCAATCTTGCCTTACATCGCGCAATGAGTGAACACCCCGATGTTGTGGTGTTGGGTGAAGATGTCGCTGTGAATGGGGGGGTATTTCGAGCAACGGATCAACTTAGAGCGCGTTATGGGATTAAGCGCGTGATGGACACGCCCTTGGCAGAAACACTGATTGCTGGCGTGACAGTTGGCATGGCTGCACAAGGTTTAAGGCCTGTCGCCGAAATTCAATTTATGGGCTTTATCTACGCCACAATGGAGCAGATAGTCAGCCACGCCGCGCGCTTGCGTAATCGCACACGTGGCCGCTTACATTGCCCTATGGTGATTCGTGCTCCCTTTGGTGGCGGCATTCATGCGCCGGAGCACCACAGCGAAAGCACCGAAGCCCTATTTGCGCATGTCCCTGGTTTACGCGTAGTGATTCCCAGTTCACCTGCGAGAGCCTATGGCTTGTTGTTGGCGGCGATACGCAACAATGATCCGGTCATATTTCTGGAGCCGAAACGGATCTATCGTTCGAGCAAAAGTGTGGTCGTGGACGATGGCAAAGCGCTGCCGCTGGATACCAGTTTTGTGTTGCGTCGTGGTAAGGATATTACCCTGATTTCATGGGGCGCCAGCATAAAAGAAACCATGGAAGCGGCTGCGAAGCTGGGTGAGCAAGGTGTTGACGCTGAAGTTATCGACGTGGCCAGTGTGTCGCCCATCGATTATCAACCCATGCTCGAATCGCTGGAGAAAACCGGACGTTGTCTTATCGTACACGAGGCCGCACGGCACTGCGGGGTTGGGGCCGAAATCGCTGCCACTCTTCAGGAACGCGCATTCCCTTATCTCGCACAACCCATCAGTCGGGTCACCGGGTATGACACCATCATGCCGTACTTTAAAAACGAAATGCATTATCTGCCCGACGTAAACCGCATCGTCGAGCTTGCGCAAGGGATGGTAAGCGCGAGCAGGGAGGTGCAACATGAAACAGTTTAAGCTGCCAGATCTGGGGGAAGGGCTGCAGGAAGCGGAACTCATAGAATGGTTGGTCAAAGAGGGGGATACGGTAGAAGTCGACCAGCTCATCGCGATTGTGGAAACCGCCAAGGCTATTGTCGAGTTGCCATCGCCCTATGCGGGTGTAATAGGCAAGCTGGCCGCGGCACCGGGTGACACCATTGCGGTGGGTGCCTGCCTCGTTGAATATGCCAGTGAATCCGGTGCAGAAGTTCATAAAACTTCAACGATGGAGCGTGTAGAGCAGAAGGAGAGTGCCAGTGTGTCGGTGGTGGGTAAACTTGAAAGTGCTTCAACCAACGTAGAGACCGAGCAGTTTTATTATGGAGCTGCGGCCGCAAACAAATTGCATGGAGAGACGGGCGCGAAGAAACCTACTAAAGAGCAAAAATCCGGGATGCAGGCCCCCCCAGCCGTCACTGCATTAGCGAGGAAATTAGGCGTCGAGTCGCTCCTTAAAACAAAACCATACAGCGAATGGAATGCTGCCGCGCTGTTGGCTTTGGTTGAGCCTGACACGCAAAAACATGATGCACGCCCCCCTGATTCGCGCGCACATAAACTGAGTGGCGCGCGTAAGGTCATGGCCCAAACCATGGCCAAGTCACACCAGCAAGTCCCGCACGTGACCTTATTCGACGATGCACTGATTCATACCTGGCAAGCCAAGCAGGATATTACCCTGCGCCTGGTGCGTGCCCTTGTTGCCGGTTGTCAAAAAGTACCGGTATTGAATGCCTGGTTTGATGAAGAAGAAATGACGATCCAACCTTTTGACGATATTCACTTGGGTATTGCGGTGAATTCGGCGCAGGGGCTGTTTGTCCCGGTGATCAGACACATACAAACGCTAAATGAAATCCGTGTGCGCGAGTTGCTTGATAGGCAAATCGAACAAGTTAATGCACGCACCATCAAGCCACAAAAGCTGCTGGGCGCAACGATTAGTCTGAGTAATTTCGGCACCCTCTCGGGGCGCTACGCGACGCCCATTATCGTGCCACCACAGGTTGCTATTCTGGGCGCGGGTAAAATCAGAAAAGAAGTGAAAGCCATCGACGATGAGATTGCGGTTGTCCCGGTTATACCTTTGTCGTTGAGCTTTGATCATCGCGCTGCGAGTGGTGCCGAAGCGGCTGAATTTCTGGCAACCGTGATCGCCGATTTGGAGAAGCCAGAATAGTGCATTTTACAAGGCGCCAAAGCGCGATTTTTTGGCGTTAGCGCCGTGTAATTGCGGGGGATACGCGTTAAACTTGCGGCTTGCTCAACAGGACCAAACTGCCGCAATGAAAGTCGTTTTGATCATCGCCTTATCGGGTGCGCTTGGTGCGCTCGCGCGTTATGCCATGGTGAATGCGATTGGTGGCAAGTATTTCCCGTGGGGGACACTCGCAGTGAATGTGCTGGGTTCTCTCATTATGGGGTTCGCCTTCATCATGATCGCTGAACGGCAGAGTTGGCCGGCCGAACTAAAACCGCTCATCATGACCGGTTTTCTTGGGGCTTTCACCACGTTTTCGGCGTTTTCTCTGGAAGCCTGGGAGTTACTCGACCGGGGTGAAGGCTTGCACGCCCTCGCTTATGTGCTGGTTTCTGTTGTAGCGTGTGTATTGGCAGTCACGCTGGGGGTTTTTGCCGCTAGAGCAAGCCTGTAAAACTGCTACACTTGTGATCGCTTCCCATTCATCATCAAGGCATTAAAAGAAACTGAATCATGTTAGACGCGAAACTCGTTCGAACCGAATCATTAAGAGTTGCCGAAAAACTCGCCAAGAAAAAAGTAGACTTTGACGTTGCCTCCTTCGAAAGCCTCGAAGCCAAACGCAAAAAGCTGCAAACGCAAACCGAGCAGCTTCAGAATGAGCGAAATTCGCGTTCAAAATCCATTGGTAAAGCCAAGGCTGCGGGTGAAGACATCGCACCCTTAATTGCCGAAATGGATGATTTGGGTAAGCAGCTCGAAGCTTCTAAAGAAGAGCTGAAAGCCGTTCAGGATGCCTTTAATGGTTTATTGTCGGGGCTGCCCAATATTCCTGACGACGACGTACCTGCCGGTGACTCTGAAGAAGACAACGTAGAAGTGCGCAAGTGGGGCGAGCCAACCGCCTTTGACTTTGAAGCCAAAGATCACGTCGCGCTAGGCGAGCAGAACGGTAACCTCGACTTTGAAGTCGCCACCAAATTAACGGGCTCACGTTTTGTTGTGATGCGACGAGAACTGGCCAAGCTGCATCGTGCGCTAGCCCAGTTTATGCTCGATACCCACGTTAATCAGAATGGCTATGAAGAAGCCTATTTACCCTACATCGTGAATGACGAGAGTCTGTTTGGTACAGGGCAATTGCCAAAATTCGCCGAAGATCTCTTCAAGCTGCATGCAGATCGCGAATTTTACCTGATTCCCACCGCTGAAGTGCCTGCGACCAACCTGGTGCGCGACAGCATCGTAGACGCGAAAGAGCTGCCGATTAAACTGGTCTGTCACACGCCGTGTTTTCGCAGTGAAGCGGGCTCTTACGGGCGTGATGTGCGTGGCATGATCCGCCAGCATCAATTCGATAAGGTGGAGCTTGTGCAAATTGTTGCGCCCTCCGAATCGGATGAGGCCCTCGAAGCCCTTACCGGTCACGCAGAAGGCATTCTACAAGCGCTCGAACTGCCTTATCGCGTCGTCAAACTCTGCGGGGGCGATTTAGGCTTTTCAGCCGCTAAAACTTACGACCTTGAAGTATGGTTGCCAGGTCAGCAAGCATATCGGGAGATTTCGTCTTGTAGTAATACCCGCGACTTTCAGGCACGCCGCATGCAGGCACGCTACCGTTGCCCCGAGACCAACAAACCCCAGCTGGTACATACGCTCAATGGCTCAGGTCTAGCAGTTGGGCGCACCATGATCGCCGTGATGGAAAACTATCAGCAGGAAGACGGTTCTATTCGTGTTCCCACCGTTTTGCAGCCTTATATGGGCGGCATCGAAGTGATCAATCAGGGGTAACTTGTGGACTTTCTTCCGCTCTTTTTCGATCTTAAGGACCAGCAAGTGCTGGTTTTTGGAAATGGCACTTCAGCAGCGCGCAAAGTCGAGCTGTTGCTGCGCGCCCAAACCAAGGTGTTTTGGGTATGCGATGTAATACCAGATGATCTGGTGGAACATCCACCGCAGGCACTAGAAAGAGTCGAAGATGCGGATCTCGCGCCGTGGGAACAAGTGCACATGGTCGTCGCGGCCACTGAAGATGCGCAGCAAGATGAGCACATCGCACAAAAAGCCCGAGAACTAAAGCTACCGGTGAACGTGGTGAACAAGCCCGATTTAAGTAGCTTTATATTCCCATCAATTATTGATCGATCTCCTGTGCTTGCCGCCGTTGCAACCGGCGGTGAACTGCCGGTGCTCACGCGTTTGTTGCGTAACCGTTTGGAATCGAGTATCCCCCACGCTTATGGCAGGTTGGCATTATTGGCCAAGAATTACCGTGAGCAGGTAAAACAACTTTTACCTGGTATCAATGCGCGGCGTAAGTTCTGGGAGCAGATTTTAGAAGGTCGCTTTTCTGATCTCGTATTTGCCGGACGCGAACGCGAAGCGGAAGACCTTTTGCAGGAAGCGTTAAAAGACATATCATCTATGCAATCTGATGTGGGGGAGGTTTATCTTGTAGGCGCAGGGCCCGGTGACCCCGACCTCCTGACTTTCAAGGCGTTGCGTCTGATTCGGCAGGCCGACGTTGTGTTGTACGATCGATTGGTGTCAGAGCAGGTGATGGCGCTCGTGCGCCAGGATGCCGAGAAGATCAACGTAGGCAAGGAGCGCAGTCGTCATACGGTACCGCAAGACTCCATTAACGATCTCTTGGTGAAATATGCCAAGGCTGGCAAACGCGTATTGCGATTGAAAGGCGGTGACCCCTTTATATTTGGGCGGGGTGGCGAAGAGATAGAAAAACTGGCGGAGCAGGGCGTGCCATTCCAGGTAGTGCCCGGTATCACGGCGGCATCAGGATGTGCCGCCTACGCGGGTATTCCTCTAACGCATCGCGACTATTCACAGTCCGTAAGGTTCGTCACGGGCCACCTTAAAGACAATAGCTGTAATTTGCCTTGGAATGAGTTTGTCCATGAGCACCAAACCCTTGTGTTTTATATGGGCTTGCTGGGTTTGCCGTTAATTTCGAAGTCGCTGATTGAGCACGGCATGTCACCTCAGAAGCCTGTAGCGCTAATTTCTAAAGGTACAACGCGAGATCAACAGGTACTGGTCGGGAAGCTCGATAACATTGCCGATTTGGCTGCTGAAACGAAAATTAAAGCACCAACGCTGATCATTATTGGTGATGTGGTGAAGCTGCGAGAAAAACTCAATTGGCGCCACTAGTTTGTGTGGCGAATATAAGCACTAACCCGTAGACATGTATTCAATTTCACAATAATTCTCAATTGTAACAAGGCATTAAATTCTTAAGCGCTTCTGTAGCCTCGTGCTGTGGCGCACACCTGCCAATTCAATATCACTGCATACTGCTTACGTCATTCAGGTTTCTTCGGTGAAGCACCGAGCGTAAGGAGTAAGCAGTGAGCAGTTTGCCTTCCCATCTCATTAAAATGCGCGTATTAAGTGAACTACCCAAGCATTACTATGCTGGAAATATGCCATCGCCCCGATCTTTGCGTGAAGAAAAGGCGCGTCATAGTTTTTTGAAGTTTTTGCGTCAATCCAAACCAGAAGCGCCGAGCCAAGTCATTCAAACCAAACAAACATTGCGGTTTAATGTGGCCGCGTGGCTGGAGTTTGCCGAAGCACCGGAAAAACCAGTCTCCTTATGGCTATTGTGTGAGGACGCGAAAGGCAGTCATGCTGAGCTGATTGACGAGCAAGCCTCGTCAGATGCCAGCGCAATGATGTTATCTGGTGACGTAACGGTATCAAGCCGTGGAGCTATTTCGAGTATCAAGATTTGTTGTGCCGGGCTGGATGACCGGTCGCGATTTCGCGTGAGCGACATTCACGTAAAGGTCATCGAGCAAGAACAGCAGCGTAAAGCGGGCTAAATCTCACTTTCTCTTTTCGTACTCCGCGCGTTCGCGGCAAAAGCAGC
>JAWWBW010000024.1:0-22948 GCA_033720775.1 Oleiphilaceae bacterium
GTTGAACGGGCGCGTGCCGCTGATCGGTTTTTCGGGTAGCCCCTGGACCTTAGCGACCTACATGGTCGAGGGTGGTAGCTCGAAAGACTTTCGCCATATCAAGGCGATGATGTATAGCGAGCCGGAGACCTTGCATCTGATTCTGGATAAGCTGGCGCGATCGGTTATTGAATATTTGAATGCCCAAATTACAGCAGGCGCCCAGGCTGTCCAGATTTTCGACAGCTGGGGTGGTGCGCTGAGCGATCAGGCTTATGAGGACTTCTCCTTGGCTTACATGCGCCAGATTGTGAGCGGGCTTATTCGTGAGCACGATGGTCGCAAGGTGCCGGTCATTCTGTTTACCAAGGGCGGAGGTCTTTGGCTAAATCGTATTGCTGATGCGGGTGCCGATGCACTTGGCCTCGACTGGACCATGAATATTGGGGATGCTCGAGCGCAGGTGGGAGACCGCGTTGCGCTGCAAGGTAACATGGATCCAGCTGTTTTATATGGCTCGCCGCAACAGATCCGCCAAGAGGTTGCTCGCATTCTGGCTGCTTATGGTAAAGGTGCGGGCCATGTTTTCAATTTGGGGCATGGCATACATCAGTTTGTTAACCCGGAAAATGCGGGCGCCTTCGTCGAAGCCGTGCATGAGTTGAGTGCGCCATATCACAGCTAGTGCCGTATGGCGTTGGCTGTGTCACATTTGCGTGATAAGCAAGTTCAAGCCACGCGGTAAACCGTCTACAATCGACCGGCTAATAACTCACGGAACTGGAATTCGGGATGAAACCTGCCGCTCAAGCCTTACTTGCGATGATTCTGCTGCTAGTGCTCGGCGCTTGCGGTGAGCTGGATATCAACGAAGAAGACCGCGATTTTGATGCGAATGATCGCACGACGGATGTCACCCTCGAAAATGCCGAATTGATTGCGCTGGGCATTCTGCATTCCGTTATTTTGCCATCCAAACACCTCCCGCTTAATGAGTTTCTGGATGCCAGCGATCTCCCCTCTGATGCCTTTTTAGATCCCGCTGGTGTGCCTGCTGGGAATGGTTATCTGACGACACCTCTGTATTTAAGAAACTGCGCAGGTGGTGGTTTTGCACGCTATCAGTTCACACGAACGGCTGGAGAGGATCATCGCGCGGGTGATCGGGTGCTTTTGGAGTTTGAAAACTGTATCAATGCCAACGGTGTTACGCGAAATGGTAGAGTGAGCGCGACGTATTCATTGGTTGAGGGCCTCAACCGGCACTTTACGGTTAATAGTACTGAACAATGTGTCACCCGTTTGGCCGAACGTATTACCGGTAGTGAGCATCGTTTTGATGTAAGCGCTGAAACTGTGTTGTTTGAACGCTTTGGCGATCGCATCCGCATCCGCTCGGCTAATCTCATTGTACCGGAGGATTCTCAGCAGGATCCCTATTACGAGACAGTCGAGAGTTTCGAAATCAGTGATCAGGACAAGGCGATTGTCGTCAATGCAGCCAACAATGCCGGCGTTACCTCGATTGACGGCGACGTGGTGTATTCTCTGGTCGGTACCCTCGAAAAGCAGGAAGATTGTCAGTCTTTCAAGCGCCGATTCAGTCTTAATATGAGTGACTACAGTGCGCAAAGTGGTGATTTGGCGCTGACCTTGAACGGTTCGGTCGCCTATGAGCAGGAAACGTACGATAACATCACGCGTGTTTCGCAAATAGACAATAGTGCGTTCACGCTGACCGCAACAGAAGGGCGTGTGACGAATAGCTACTATTTTTACAATGCCGGTCTGATTCTCACCGAGAATAGTCAGACGCGGGCGCAGGTGATCAAGGCTGATGGGCTCATGCGCTCCAATGCGGTGTTTGGGACGGTCGAGTTCGATGAAACTACCACTATGCTCAGCAACAAGGCGCTGGATTTTCCCTCAAGCGGGAGTTTGCAGATACTAGGTCGGGGGCTTGAGCGTATTCGCATGTTTGCTTTTGACACCGCGATGACGGTTTCCGTTGACTTCGATGGTGACCGCAATGGCGACACCTTCCCCGACTATGATCAGAATATTTTTACCTCCTGGTCAGAGCTTTTGGCTCGCGATTTTGTTGAGGCGCAGCCCTAAGCGCCCATGGCTAAAACCAAGACAGCTTTCGTTTGTTCCGAGTGCGGCGCTGACTTTTCTAAATGGCAGGGTCAGTGTCCAGAATGTGGGCAATGGAATACCGTGCAGGAAATCCGTCTCGCGAAAGCGGCCGCAAGATCGACGGGTACACCTTCTGTTGGTTATGCCGGTACGCATGCCGAAATAAAACGTCTTAGTGCCATCGATCTTGAAGAACAGCCTCGCTTTACCACGGGAATTGGAGAATTTGACCGTGTCTTGGGAGGGGGCCTGGTTCCGGGTTCTGCGATTCTGATTGGTGGGCATCCGGGTGCCGGCAAGAGTACCTTGCTGTTGCAAACCCTGTGTTATCTGGCAGCCCACCACGATGCCTTGTATGTGACCGGCGAAGAATCCCTGCAACAGGTCGCCTTGCGTGCCAAACGCTTGGGTCTAAAAGCTGATGCGCTCAATATGTATTCTGAAACCAGCATCGAAGCCATTGAGCATAATGTCGCGCAGCTTAAGCCAAAGGTGCTGGTAGTCGACAGTATTCAGGTGATGTATACCGAGGGGCTTGAATCGGCGCCAGGTTCGGTTTCACAAGTGCGTGAATGTGCAGCGCGTTTGACTCGTCTGGCCAAACAAAGCGGTATGGTGTTGTTTCTGGTAGGGCATGTCACCAAAGAGGGCGCTATTGCAGGGCCGAAGGTTCTGGAGCATATGATCGATTGCTCCATTATGCTCGAAGGGGGGAGCGACTCCCGTTACCGCACTTTGCGTGGCATTAAAAATCGCTTTGGCGCGGTCAATGAGTTAGGCGTTTTTGCCATGATGGAAAAAGGCCTAATGGAGGTGAAAAACCCCAGCGCCATTTTTCTTAATCGCGGCGAAGAAGTGATGCCCGGTAGTAGTGTGACGGTGCTGTGGGAGGGGACCCGCCCCCTATTGGTTGAATTGCAGGCGCTGGTGGATGAGTCGCAGGGTAGCTACCCGAGGCGTGTCGCGTTGGGCCTCGATGCTAATCGATTGTCGATGCTGCTAGCGGTGCTGCATCGACATGGTGGTTTGCATTGCGGGGATCAGGATGTCTTTCTCAATATGGTAGGCGGTGTGCGCAGTCTTGAGACCAGTACTGATCTGGCATCACTTGCCGCGATTGTGTCCAGTTTTAAAGGGCATGCGTTACCGCGTGATCTGGTCGTTTTTGGCGAGCTTGGTCTGTCAGGAGAGGTCCGCCCAGTACCCAGTGGCCAAGAGCGCCTGCAAGAGGCGCAAAAGCATGGCTTTAAGCGGGCGATCGTACCCTATGGCAACCGGCCCAGACAGGAAATCGCTGGCATGAAGGTCGATGCCGTGAAGAGCCTGGCGGACTTGATGTCAGTGGTGTTCTGACGGTGGCTCTCGTTTTTGAGCTCTTTCGGCGTCGGTATTATCCGATGCCCGCCACGCATTTCGGGCATTAATGCATTGTTAGTGCATCCAGCTCACGCTTGAGCATATCCTCACTACCCAAATTGAGTTCTACGAGTCGTTTCAGGTGGGTCATGCTGTCGAGATCGATGTATTCGCATCTGAAGCCAAGAGACCGTTCGTCTTCATGTGAAAATAGCAATGACATGACAATATAGCTGTCGCTACCGGCGAGTTTAATCGTCGCTTCGCAGGGTTTGCTTAAGTCGACCGAGAAGTGGTCGGGCTTGTGCACGAGAAGACCTTTGAGTGAAATGTCGAGCACCTCGGTTGGCCATTCCATGTCATTCTGGTGAAGTGTACATTCGGCGTTGAACAGGATTCGGCTGAAGTGCCTGCGTTCTTCTAATTGTTGTTCGTCGTTCATGCTATCCGCCATACAATAAAGGCCCATAGAAAATATATGCGCTATGGGCCTTTCGCGCAACTTCGGTTGCTTGCGGTGCGTAGCTAGGCGAGTTTCTTGTGGCGTACGCGCGTCGGATTGACGGCCTGTTCGCCTTTGCGCTGCTTTAGATCTTCTTCGTAGTCGCTATAGTTGCCCTCGTGCCAAATCACTTCACTTTCACCCTCAAAAGCGAGGATATGGGTTGCAACGCGGTCGAGGAACCAGCGGTCGTGCGAAATGACCAGTACGCAACCGGGGAAGGCCAGAATTGCCTCTTCAAGTGCGCGCAGGGTTTCAACGTCCAGGTCGTTGGTGGGTTCGTCAAGCAAGAGTACGTTGGCGCCTTGTTTCAGGGTATTGGCCAGGTGCAGGCGGTTGCGTTCACCGCCCGAAAGCTCCTTGACCTTTTTCTGTTGGTCGTTGCCTCGGAAGTTAAAACGGCTCACGTAAGCGCGTGAAGGCGTTTGATAGTTGCCAATCTGAATGATGTCGTTGCCATCACTCACCGCTTCCCACACGGTTTTCTCTCCGTCGAGGTCGCGACTCTGCTCCACAAAAGCCAGTTTGACTGTTTCGCCCAGTTTGACGCTTCCTGAGTCAGGCTGCTCAATGCCTGAAATCAGTTTAAACAGCGTGGACTTACCGGCACCGTTACCGCCAATAATACCGACGATGCTGCCGGGCGGTACCGAAAAGCTGAGATCCTGCACCAGCAGTTTGTCGCGGAACTGCTTGCTAACCTTGTCCAGCTCGATCACAACATCCCCAAGACGTGGGCCGGGTGGAATGTAAATCTCCATGGTCTCATTGCGTTTTTGCGTCTCCTGCGAGTTGAGTTCATCAAATCGCTGTAGGCGCGCTTTGCTTTTTGCATGGCGGCCTTTGGGGTTGTTGCGCACCCATTCCAGTTCCGACTTGATGCTGCGCTGACGGGCGTCTTCCTGTTTTTGTTCAATCTCAAGGCGCTTCTCTTTGGCTTCGAGCCATTGCGAATAATTACCTTCAAACGGAATACCATGCCCGCGATCCAGCTCGAGAATCCAGCCGGCCACATTATCGAGAAAATAGCGGTCGTGGGTGATTGCCACCACGGTGCCGGGGTAGTCATGAAGAAAACGTTCCAGCCAGGCGACACTCTCCGCATCCAGATGGTTGGTTGGTTCGTCGAGCAGCAGCATGTCGGGTTTGGATAGTAATAGGCGGCACAGCGCAACGCGGCGTTTTTCCCCGCCAGACAGCTTACTGACGTCGGCATCCCAGGGTGGCAAACGCAGTGCATCGGCTGCCACCTCCAGAGTGCGCTCCAGATTGTGCCCGTCGCTGGTTTCAATAATCGCTTCGAGTTTGGCTTGTTCTGCGGCCAGTGCGTCAAAGTCTGCATCGGGCTCGGCGTAGGCAGCGTAAACCTGATCCAGACGCGTGAGCGCATCTTTCACTTCGCGTACGCCATCTTCGACATTGCCGCGCACGTCTTTATTCTCATCGAGTTCGGGTTCCTGTGGCAGGTAGCCCACGTTAATGCCCGGTTGCGGGCGGGCCTCACCGACATAATCCTTGTCGACGCCGGCCATGATGCGCAGCAGTGTCGATTTACCCGCACCATTCAGACCCAGCACACCAATCTTGGCGCCGGGGAAAAAAGAGAGCGAGATGTCTTTCAGAATTTCTTTTTTGGGCGGGACAATTTTGCCCACGCGATTCATGGTGAATACGTATTGCGCCATGCTGGATTCCTGAGTCGAACGAGTGTGATCTTGCCTTTAGGCAGATATGAGAAATATCCGCGAAACTTAACTAAAATACCGGTGCTTGGCAATGGCTGTGAGAGTCCGATTGTCGGTACACCTTGCGTGGCGATTTATGCGTGATGTTGTTCGCATTATCGTATAAAATGGCCCGCTTTTTGATCAGGCCTCAAAATGGTCCGCCACAGGCACCGCACTGGGCGGAGCTCAAGAGCCTGATTCTGCACTTTTGATCGAATTGTAAAGAGGCACCGCATGTTTACTCGCGATATGACGATAGCTGGATTTGACGACGAAATTGCCAAGGCCATTGCGGCCGAAGCGGAGCGTCAGGAAGAGCACATAGAACTGATTGCTTCAGAAAACTACACCAGCCCGCGCGTCATGGAAGCTCAGGGTTCTGTTCTGACCAACAAGTATGCAGAGGGGTATCCCGGCAAGCGCTACTATGGTGGTTGTGAGCATGTTGATGTGGTGGAGCAGCTGGCCATTGATCGCGCGAAAGCGCTTTTCGGTGCCGATTATGCCAACGTGCAGCCCCACTCAGGTTCGCAGGCAAATGCTGCGGTGTATATGGCACTGTGTGAGCCCGGCGATACCGTACTGGGTATGAGCCTGGCTCATGGTGGGCACTTAACTCACGGTGCCAGCGTGAGTTTTTCTGGCCGTATCTACAAAGCCGTGCAATATGGTCTGAACGAAACGACCGGTGAGATCGATTACGATCAGGTAGCCGAGTTGGCGCGTGAGCATAAGCCAAAAATGATCGTGGCAGGTTTTTCTGCCTATTCTCGTGTCATTGACTGGCAGCGTTTTCGTGATATTGCTGATGAAGTGGGCGCCTACTTGCTGGTCGATATGGCGCACATCGCAGGTCTGGTTGCAGCGGGTGTCTACCCAAGCCCGGTTAAGATTGCTGATGTCACGACCACTACCACGCACAAGACACTGGGTGGTCCTCGCGGTGGTTTGATTCTCGCCAAGTCCAATGAAGAAATTGAGAAGAAACTGAATTTTGCCGTCTTCCCTGAAAGTCAGGGTGGCCCGTTGATGCATGTGATCGCCGCCAAGGCAGTGTGCTTCAAAGAGGCGATGTCAGATGAGTTTGCGGCCTACCAGAAAGAAGTCGTCGCGAACGCGCAAGCTATGGTAAGTGTCTTTCAAGAGCGTGGTTACAAAGTGGTGTCCAATGGTACTGATGACCACCTGTTCCTGCTCGATCTGATCGATAAAGACATTACAGGTAAAGACGCCGATGCGGCTCTGGGTCGCGCCAATATCACGGTGAACAAGAATGCGGTTCCGAATGATCCGCGTTCACCCTTTGTGACCAGTGGTTTGCGTATTGGTACGCCCGCTGTGACGCGCCGTGGCTTCACGCAAGAAGACTGCCGTGAACTGGCTGGGTGGATGTGCGATGTGCTGGATGCTCTGATCGCTAGTCCGGAAGACGACACTGTAATCAATGAGACCAAGGAAAAGGTTAAGGCGATTTGTGCACGTTTGCCCGTTTACGCCTGACAACAACCAAGAGTAAAGCGCCATGCATTGCCCGTTTTGTCACGCCAATGATACCAAGGTGATTGATTCGCGCCTGGTCTCTGAAGGCAAGCAGGTGCGTCGTCGACGCGAGTGTTTGTCTTGTCATGAGCGCTTTACTACTTTTGAATCCGCGGAGTTGGTGATGCCCCGTGTCGTGAAACAGGATGGTACGCGCCAGCCGTTTGACGAAGACAAGTTAAGTCGTGGTGTCACCAAAGCGCTGGAAAAGCGGCCAGTCAGCATTGAATCGATTGAGACCGCCATCAACAACATCAAGTCACGGCTCCGGGCGACCGGTGAGCGTGAGGTAACCTCCATGATGGTGGGTGAAGAAGTCATGCGCGAGCTACGTCAGTTGGACGAAGTGGCTTACGTGCGTTTCGCTTCGGTGTATCGCAGCTTTCAAGACGTCAACGAGTTCAAGGAAGAGGTTGAGCGTCTGTCACGTCAGGAGCGCCTGGACGATTAGTCCGGCATTCTGATTTTCCGCTAGCCGGGAGTTTCTATGCCTCAAGAGTCCTGGACCGCCGACGACCATCGTTTTATGGCGCGTGCCATACAGCTGGCAGAGCAAGGGCTTTATACCACGCCACCAAATCCGCGGGTGGGCTGTGTGCTGGTCAAGCATGGCAGCATCATCGCTGAAGGGTGGCATCAAAAGGCCGGGCAGGCGCATGCAGAGGTTCTCGCGTTGCGCGCTGCGGGCGAGGCGGCGCAAGGTGCGACGGCCTACGTCACGCTGGAGCCCTGCAGTCATCATGGGCGCACCGGGCCCTGTGCAGAGGCTTTGGTCAAAGCAAATGTGGCGCAGGTAGTTGCCGCGATGCAAGATCCTAATCCGCTCGTGGCGGGTCAGGGGTTTGCTCTTTTACAGAAGGCGGGTATTGCTACCCGTTACGGTCTGATGCAGGGGCAGGCTGAGGCATTGAATCCAGGGTTTATCTCGCGCATGGCGCGACAGCGACCTTGGGTGCGGCTCAAGCTGGCCGCCAGTGCAGATGGGCGCACAGCTATGGCATCGGGTGAGAGCAAATGGATTACCGGAAGCGCAGCGCGTTCCGATGTGCAGCGCTTGCGTGCCCGCTCATGTGCACTCATAACAGGTGCTGGCACGGTGTTGCACGATAATCCGGCGATGACCGTACGACAGGATCAGCTGGGCCTTGAGCAGGCAGCGGAGATTGTCGCGCGACAGCCCTTGCGAGTGGTGCTGGACGACGCCGCAGCGTTAAGCGGCAATGAGCAGATTTTCAGTGAGCCAGGGCGCGTCATTTACGTGGCGCGAGAAGGCAGCCCCGTGAGGCCGGGGCTCGCTTCGAAGCAGCATGTTGCTGTTTGGGCGACGCCGGCAGAACAGACGCGACAGGTGCAATTACAGGCCTTACTGGCACGGCTGGCGGCTGAAGAACAATGCAACGAGGTGTTGGTCGAAGCGGGTGCAGGTGTTGCAGGCGCTTTTGTGGAAGCGGGGCTGGTCGATGAACTTTGGCTGTATATGGCGCCTGTATTGATGGGCAATGAAGCCCGGCCCTTGGTGCGTTTACCCATAACAACAATGGCTGAGCGGCAGCATTTGGTATTGGACGATGCAGTGTCGATTGGAGCAGATTTACGCTTGCGATATCGCATCGCAAATAATGAGGTCGAACATTAGTGTTTACGGGCATTATTGAAGCAACCGGAACGGTCAGGGCCAAAGAAACGCGTGGTCAGGATCTGCGCCTGCAATTTGCCTCAGGGGCTCTGGATTTATCCGATGTAAAACTGGGCGACAGTATTGCCGTAAATGGCGTGTGTTTGACGGTGGTGGCGCTCTATTCTGACGGGTTTGCTGCGGATGTCTCGCTTGAATCCTTGCGATTTACCACTATACAAAGCTGGCAACCGGGTACTCGCGTAAATCTCGAAAAAGCGCTTACGCTGAGCACGCGATTGGGTGGACATTTGGTGAGCGGCCATGTTGACGGCGTAGGGCGCGTCATTGAGGTATCTCGTGAAGGGCGTTCGCTGCGTTATGTTGTACGTTGTGATGCGGCGCTTTTGCCTTACATCGCGGCAAAAGGCTCGATTTGTATTGATGGTGTCAGTCTCACGGTGACATCTCTTGAGGCCGACGGATTTTGCCTCAATATCGTACCGCATACAGCGGAGCAAACAATTATACCGGGCTATCAGGCAGGTACCGACGTGCATATTGAGGTCGATATGATGGCGCGTTATGCGGAAAGACTGATGTCATTTAGCAACGAAGGGGCAACCAAACAGGCTGTCGATCTTGGTTTACTGGCCCGAAATGGTTTTCTGCGCTGATCAAGCAGCGCCTAATTTTATGGAGTCTCCATGCAACTGAATACCGTAGAAGAACTCATCGAAGATATTCGTCAGGGAAAGATGGTCATACTGATGGATGATGAGGACCGTGAAAACGAAGGAGATCTCGTGATTGCGGCTGAGCAGGTGCGGCCTGAAGACATCAACTTTATGGCCAAGTATGCGCGCGGACTGATATGCCTCACCCTCACGCGCGAACGCTGCGAGTTTTTGGGCTTAAACCCGATGGTGGCCGCCAATCATACTCAGTTCCATACCAACTTTACGGTGTCGATTGAGGCTGCTGAAGGTGTTACCACGGGTATTTCGGCCGCAGACCGCGCCCATACCGTACGGGTAGCGGTTGGACGTCACACTCAGCCTAAAGATATTGTGCAGCCAGGGCATGTGTTTCCCATCGCCGCGCAGCCAGGTGGCGTATTGAGTCGTGCCGGGCATACCGAGGCTGGTTGCGATCTGGCGCGTATGGCCGGCTTTGAACCTTCGTCGGTGATCGTCGAGATCATGAATGAAGACGGCACCATGGCGCGCCGTCCGGATCTCGAAAAGTTCGCCAAAGAGCACGGGCTGAAGATTGGTACGATTGCCGATATGATTCATTACCGTGCCATGCATGAGCAGACGGTGCAGCGGGTCGAGAACCACACGGTGCAAACCGAGCACGGCGAATTTAACCTCATTACCTATCGCGATACGCTACAGGATCAGGTGAATCTTGCTTTTGTACGCGGCGACTTGTATGCTGAAGCGGCCCCATTGGTGCGCGTGCAATCCCCCGACATACTGCGTGATACGCTGGGCCTCAAGCAGGAAGGTTCACAAAGCTGGTCGGTACAGCGTGCGCTGCAACGCATTGATCAGGAAGGTGCGGGAGTATTGGTACTGTTAGCCTCCAACCAGGAACTAAGCTTGCAAGACCGTCTCGATGAATTTTTTGGCGAGGCAATGCCGCCGTCCGCACCGGGCGCTGGCGCTTATTTGACCGTCGGAACAGGCTCCCAGATACTCAAGGATCTGGGCGTTACTAAAATGCGGCTGCTCAATCCGCCCATGAAATTTTCTGCGATTTCCGGGTTTGATCTCGAGGTTGTCGAGTTCTTGCCCTTTGAAGGTTGAGCCCTAAACTACATTCAAACCCATTATTAACGTAAAGAGTGACAAGCATGACGAACATCAAAACCTACGAGGGTGACTTTAAACAGGTGTCGGGCAAATTCGCACTGGTTGTTGGGCGCTTTAATGCCTTTGTTGTCGAGAGTCTGCTCGAAGGTGCGGTCGATGCGCTGGTGCGTCAGGGCATTTCGGAGTCTGATATTGAAATTTATCGCGTGCCCGGCGCCTTCGAAATTCCTCTGGCGGTGAAGCGTGTTGCGGCGACCCAAAAGTACGATGCCATCGTGGCTCTTGGTGCTGTAATCCGTGGTGGAACGCCGCACTTTGAATATGTGGCTGGTGAGTGTACCAAGGGGTTGGGTAGTCTCTCGTTGGAATACAACATGCCGGTCGCTTTTGGTGTGCTGACCGTTGATACCATTGAGCAGGCGATCGAGCGCTCGGGTACAAAAGCCGGTAACAAAGGGGCCGAGGCCGCCATGTCGGCTCTCGAAATGTTGCAACTGTTCAAAAGCGCGGGCATTTGATCTTGACTGAGCTACCTTCCGACAAGTCCAAACAGCCTGCAGCGCCCACCACCTCGCAGCGCAAGCGCGCGCGCAAGCTGGTGTTGCAGGCGTTGTATCAGTGGCATGTGTCGCAAAACACCCTGTCACAAATTGAAGCAGAATTTCGCACCGATAACGATTTTGAAAAAGTCGACGGTGCGTATTTCAGTGAATTGTTCCACGGTATTCCCAAGCAGCTGAGTGATCTCGATGGCCACATTGCGCCATTGCTTGATCGAGAGCTGGACCAGCTGGACCCAATTGAACTCATGTTATTGCGCATGGGGACCTATGAGTTCGCTCATCGCATTGATGTACCTTATCGCGTGGTGATCAACGAAGCCGTTGAACTGGCAAAGCAGTTTGGTGGTACAGACGGCCATAAATACGTCAACAGTGTGCTCGACAAGCTGAGCCTGCGCTTGCGTGCGGTTGAAACGCGACCGCGCCAGTCGTAATTGCGGCAAACACGATGGGGGAGTTTGAGCTTATTTCGCAATTTTTTCGCGGTATAGGTCCTGACTCTCCCGATGTTCAAACTTCCATTGGCGATGATTGCGCCGTTGTGACGCCTCCGGCAGGTATGCAGCTTTGCTGCTCACTAGATACGCAGGTTGAAGGGCGGCATTTTCCCAAAGGCTATGATCCAGATAAGGTGGCATGGCGTGCTCTAGGTGCCGCCCTGAGTGATTTGGCCGCCATGGGCGCTACGCCTTCGCACTTCACTCTATCTCTGGCGATGCCTCAGGCTGATGAGGGCTGGCTCAGTGGATTTTCTACTGGTTTGAAGGCGTGCGCCGAACGATTTCAGGTTGCCCTGATTGGCGGTGATGTGACCCGAGGGCCGCTCAATATAGCGATTCAGGTGCATGGCTGGGTGCCGCAAGGTTGTGCGGTGCATCGCTCAGGCGCTACATCGGGTGACAGAGTGTGGGTGAGTGGCTGTTTGGGAGATGCGCGGGCGGCATTAGAGTTGCTCGATCGGTCATCGCTCAATGCCAGTCAAACAGCGCTTCTGGAGCGTTATGATTGTCCTGAGCCGCGCCTTGATTTAAGTGCGGATATAAGAAAACACAGCACTGCCTGCCTTGATATATCGGACGGTCTGGTAGCTGATGCCCGGCATTTGGCTGAAGCCTCGGGGGTTTGCTTAAAGATCGATGCGCGGCTTGTTCCTTTGTCGTCTCAAATCAAAGCTGAATTTCCGAGTGAGGCGCTATGGTTTGCGCTGACGGGGGGAGATGATTATGAGCTGGTGTTTACCGCGCCGGACAACGCCAGTTCGATACTCAAAGAATTGGGCTGTCACCCGATTGGAACGGTTGTCTCAAGCGCTAAGCAGGGGGCGAGCGTGATAATAGAGCACGCACCGCAAGAGTTGAGTGCTGAACAGGGAGGGTTTCAACATTTTTATTAATCTACCTCGCGGATTCTTAAGAGATCCCGGGCACTTTCTGGCCTTTGGCTTGGGTAGCGGGTGTGTGAGCAAGGCGCCGGGTACCTTTGGCACAGTGATGGCTCTTTTGCTGTATCTGCCGCTGCAAGCATTGCCAGTTTGGGTGCAGGCTATTTGGTTGGTGATCAGTTTTGTGCTGGGAGTCTGGCTATGTGAGCGCGCTTCGAAAGCGTTGGGCGTGCACGATCATGGCGGAATAGTCTGGGATGAGTTTGTTGGATATTGGCTTACGATGCTGTTGGCCCCCACGGGTTGGGTTTGGCTGCTCTATGGCTTTATCCTGTTTCGCTTGTTTGATATCTGGAAGCCGTTCCCGATTCGGTTGCTTGATGCAAAGGTTTCGGGCGGCTTTGGCATTATGATTGATGATGTGCTGGCGGGGGTTTACGCGGCAGTACTGCTGCAAGCTACCGCATGGCTGATAAGTTAGTGATGGACCTGAGGGAGTTTGCTCACCACTTGTAAAAAGCGCTCTAGGCTGAGTTCTGCGCGATGTTTGTTGGCGTAGGGCCCGCTGTCAAAGCCTTCGCGTGTAGAAAAATACCATTTGTTGCCGACGCAGAAGAAACGGTCGCTTCTGAACGGTATTTCACCTTGCTCGCCATCGCGATGTCTAAAGTGATTCATGCTGAGCTCCTTTGGTGTTCTTGTTATTGTTGCTTTGCAATCCACTGCTTGAATATAACTTTATATCAATCTTTTCCAATTTCAATGTGTGTTGGGTTCATTTGATGAGTGCACTGCTGAAAAGTTTCGTTCCAACAGCCTAATTACACCTAAACGTTGCAAGCCTGCTTTGTATTCCTCACAATCAGCCGACCAAAAAAACGTTAATCAAAGGGAATCTCAATGACGCAATGGTTCAAGTTGGCGAGTGCGATCGCCGTTGTCGTGTTGGTATCTGCATGCAGTGGAAACAAGGTGGTGCCTACCTATGATGGCCCAAAATTAGCCGTAGATCAGCAGGCGATATTGACCGCCGGCGAGAATATTACGGTCATTTCGGTTAATGGCCAGCGTGTACCCAAATACCTGTTGAGCAATATTGAGGTTAACTATGGTTTAAAGCCTGGAAGTAATAGTGTCGTATTTCAATATCGTAGCGTATGGGCACGGCATAATTATGGCGAAGACGGACCGCGAGCTCAGGAAGTCAGTTCAGCGCCGCAACAGGTAATTGTGGATGTGAAAGCGGGTGATCGTTTGCGCTTCGACTATGCCAAGGCCAGCAATTATCGAGAAGCACAGCAGCTCGCCTCGAACTTTGAAGCCAGTGTGGTGAATGAGCGGGGAGATATATTGGCAAACTCTCACGCACCTTTGCCCAAGGTGAAGGAGAGTGTGGTTGCTGCCGCGATTAACGAGCCAGCAACGACTGGGGGGGATGGCGCGGCTGCATTAACCGTTGCGTCCGTCGTTGTGCCTGCAACCGCCGCTACGCCTGCATCTGGTGGTGATAATCGGCTGCCTGCGCTGGATGGCCTCAAAGTGCTTTGGGAGCGCGCCTCCGCTGAAGAGAAAAAAGCGTTTCTTAAGTGGGCATTTAAGTAAGTTAGTTATCGTTGATACACATAGCAGGTCTGTTTTGGCCTGCTTTCTTTATGATGTCTCAGAGCCGCTGTTCTCAGTGGTTTTCGACTCTTTTTGGCCGAATGTCAGCAAGTTGTTCACGAGGCCGACCACATCTTCAATGATGCCGTTGCGCGCGGTCTCCGGTTCAGCTGCGATTTCTGGCTCTTGTTCGTTCATGGTGCTAAGAATGTTGTCTAGTGCAGCCTGAATATAGTGTGTAAAAGGCTTTTCGTGCTGAACTTCCAGGTCGGGGCAGTAGGTGGTCGTCAGGCTAAATACACCGTTGTAGCTAACGATCATCATGGCGAGGCCAATGCCATCGAATAGCGGGCTGGCACAAATGTATTGGCAAAGTTCGTTATCTTCAAAATATAGAGGGAATTGCGGGCCGGGTATATTGGTAATGGGGAGGTTAAACATGGGTTTGAATTTCTGCGCGAGCATAAATTCAGAATATACCCTGGCTGATATGGCCGCGACGCACGATGGCACCAGTTCGGTCAGACGATTCGCGGAGATTGCTGAGTCGTAAAGGTTTTCATTGCTGGCAGCTTCGTGAATCAGGCGAATGCGTTTTATGGGATGGCTTTCGGTTGTCGCCAGCGAAAACAGCGTTGCGGTTATTTGATTACCCGATTTTACGTCGAGACTTGTCGAGCGCACTGAGATCGGAGCAAGCGCCACCAAGGGGGCGCTCGTTGTTGTGCCGTTATCTTTCAGGTAGTGGGCCAGCGCTTCAGCACAAATCCCCATCAGTATGTCATTTGTGGTCACATCGTGAAGCTGTTTGCGAATTTGTCGAATTTGTTCCGCCGGTATCTCAATGTTATCGATTACCCGCTTACTCGAAATGCGCTGATTGATGGGGGTTGGGGCAACGCTCATCAGTGAGGCCGGCAGATTCAGCTTTTGCAGCTGATCAAAGAGCAGATTATGAAATGCTCCGGCGGCTGTATCTTTCGCAAGGTGTGCAAGGCGCAAAGGAATATTCAGTGCATTGTTATACGCATTGCCGAGCCAGGTGTTGGAATCAGGTAACGGTGCCGGAGTCCACGGCTCGGGATCAGATATTTCGCTGATTTCGGGGCTGACGTGTAAAAGCTGGCTGAGTATGTCTTCGCCCGTTGCGCCGTCGATGGCGGTGATATGTACTTTGAGCACGAGAGCAAAATGAAGCTTGGTGTAACCTTTATGCTGTTCAAGGCCATCGATGTATGTGGCGCTCCATAGCGGCTTGCTGCGATCAAGCGGTGTGCTGAAGATTTCTGACGCCAGTTCGAGTAGTGTGCAGGGCGCTGTCTGGTCTCTCAAAGAAACATGACTAAGGTGATTGTCGAGATCGAAGTCTGGATCATCCGACCATGCCGGCATATCCAGATTAAGCGGCGCTTCGACCAGTCGTTCCCGAAAGAAGGGTTCATTGCCCAGCTTGGTTGCTAATATGTCGCGGAAGCGATTGAAGTTGAAACGTGAGCGAGAGTTGCTCTTTTTAAACACGAAAACGCCGCCCACGTGGAGGGGGCTTCGCTCGGATTCCAATAGTAGGAAAGAACTGTCCAGCTCAGAAAGACTTTGCATTGCTCACACTCATTAAGGGTGGTGGCGGTTATGCCGGCTTAATATTATCGTTTGTGGGCAAGTATACGATGCGATCCCGCGTGTGACTACGCGTCACCCAAGATTCGAGTGCAATTATTTATTGCGATCGACAGAGAGCTTTGCAAGGCCTGCTAACGCATCTTTATAGTGCGAGTTTTTGAGTGTCGACAGGCTTTCGAGCGCTGTTTGGCAGCAGTGTTCCGCCTTGGTGCGCGTGTAATCAAGTGCGCCACATGCCTGCACCGCGGCTGCGATGGCGTCGAGTTCGCTCGCATCCCCTTTGCGTATGGCGTGACGTATGCGTTTTTTGTCGTCATCGCTGCCGTGCTGCAAGGTATAGATGAGGGGCAGGGTGGGCTTGCCTTCAGCCAAATCGTCGCCAACGTTTTTTCCCATCGTAGCGGCATCGCCGGTGTAATCGAGCACGTCGTCTATGAGCTGGAAGGCGAGACCAAGTTGCAGGCCGAACTCGGCGAGCGCACGTCGCTGCTGCTCGGGGGCTTGGCACAAAGCAGCGGCGCTGTGCGATGCGGCTTCAAACAGCATGGCGGTTTTGTTCTTGATGACTTCAAAGTAAGCGCTCTCGCTGACATCAGGATTTTTGCAGTTCATCAGCTGGAAGACTTCGCCTTCGGCGATCACGTTGGTCGCGTGCGACAGTATGTCCATAATGTCCATATTGCGCAGTTCAACCATCATCTGAAAAGCGCGGGAATACAAAAAGTCGCCAACGAGTACGCTTGGTGCGTTACCCCATTGCGCATTGGCCGTGGCTTTGCCCCGACGCAAAGATGAAGTGTCGACGACGTCGTCGTGCAATAGCGTGGCGGTATGCAGGAATTCAATGATGGCGGCGAGCTTGATGTGCTCCTCACCTTGATAGTCCAGCGCGCCAGCTGTCAGCAGCACCAATAGTGGTCGCATGCGTTTGCCGCCGCTGTCGACAATGTAGTGGCCTATTTTCTCTACGAGCGGGACGTCGGAACTCAGTTGCTTGCCAATAAGGGCGTTTACGGCGCTGAAGTCGTCGTTAACGACGTTAGTGATGTCGGTTATCTGCATCGTTTTACATCTATTTGAATCGGCGTGGGACGCAGCGCTCGACGTGGCTGTTTCGCTCCGCTCTTTGGGACGCCAAATGCTATGAGTGTCGAACAGATCTGTCAAGAATTCGCCGCGTTCGATGCATGGTACGAAGATGTTTGTGTTTAAACTTGCGTACGCTGTTCTAATCACATAAAATCACGCGCCCTCGTAATGTCTAGCTCTCTGTAATAGGGTTGCCGAAGTGCTTCCTTTAGAAACAGGCGCGGTTTTCGCAGAAGTGGTATGGCATGCGCTGTGAAGCGTTAGGCGAGATTCATAGTTTTCGGAGAAATGCACATGTATGCAGTGATTGTTAGCGGTGGCAAGCAGCACCGCGTTAGCGAAGGCGAAGTCCTGAAGCTCGAAAAAATTGAAGTAGAAACTGGCGCGACTGTTGAGTTCGACAAAGTGTTGCTGGTTGCAAATGGCGACGACGTGAAAATCGGCGAGCCAGTGGTAGATGGTGCCAAGGTAACGGCTGAAGTGGTTGCCCACGGTCGTCACGACAAAGTGAAAATCCTTAAGTTCAAGCGTCGTAAGCACCACATGAAACAACAGGGTCACCGTCAGTGGTACACTGAGGTGAAAATTACTGGAATCAAAGGTTAATTGCTTCTTAGCGAAGTGAAGCAAAACCGAGAATAGGAGTAATCTAATGGCTCACAAAAAAGCTGGTGGTAGTACCCGTAACGGTCGCGATTCGGAGTCGAAACGACTTGGTGTCAAACGTTTTGGTGGTCAGGTTGTATCGGCGGGCAGCATTATTGTTCGTCAGCGCGGTACGCGTTTTCACGCAGGTGATAATGTAGGTTGTGGCAAGGACCATACCCTGTTCGCAACGGCGACGGGTACGGTACAATTTGTCACCAAAGGTCCAAAGAACCGTAAGTACGTAGAGGTTGTGGCGGCGGAGTAATCGCCATAGCTGGCCAAAAAAGCTCCGCAACGCGGGGCTTTTTTTTTATCTGCCGTCGGGCATGCGAATATGAGCGGTCAAGACAAGAGGATCACACATGAAATTTGTGGATGAAGCGACGATTTCGGTTTTTGCCGGAAAAGGCGGTAACGGGTGTTTGAGCTTTCGGCGCGAAAAATACATCCCAAAAGGTGGGCCGGACGGCGGTGACGGTGGTGACGGTGGCTCTGTTATTTTGCAGGCAGACGATGCGATCAATACGCTTATCGATTTTCGTTATCAGCGTCAGTATCGTGCAAAAAGTGGTGAGTCAGGGCGAGGTCGAAACTGTACCGGAGCCAAGGGTGAAGACCTTATTTTGCAAGTGCCCGTAGGAACAACGGTAGTCGACATCGACACCGAAGAAGTGCTGGGAGACTTAACTGCGCCCGGGCAAACGCTCGTAGTTGCCCAAGGTGGTTTTCACGGTTTGGGTAATACCCGTTTTAAGTCAAGTACTAACCGGGCGCCAAGGCAGACAACTCCGGGCAGTGAGGGCGAGGCGCGAAATCTCAGACTTGAGCTGAAGGTGTTGGCCGATGTGGGATTGTTGGGGATGCCCAATGCGGGTAAGTCTACGCTGATTCGAGCGATTTCTGCGGCTAAGCCGAAGGTCGCCAACTATCCGTTTACCACATTAGTGCCTAATTTAGGTGTCGTGCGGGTGCAGGCGCATCGTAGTTTTGTAGTGGCGGATATTCCCGGCTTGATCAAGGGGGCTGCGGAAGGGGCGGGCTTAGGTATTCGCTTCCTCAAACATCTGGTCCGTACGCGTCTGTTGCTGCATGTTGTTGATATGCAGCCCTATGATGGCGTGAGTCCGGCACAAGCCGTGAGAGATATTGCCGCAGAGCTGCAGAGCTTTAGTCCTACTTTGGCGGGTCGGCCGCGTTGGTTGGTGCTGAACAAGCTCGACTTGCTCCCCGAAGCGGAGCGCAAAGCCTTGTGTGAAGCTTTGGTAAAAGAGTTGGATTGGCAGGGGCCGGTATATCAGGTGTCTGCGATGGCTGGCGAGGGGCTGGATCGATTGTGCCAGGATATTATGGCCTGGATGGATGCACAAAATGATGCCGAGGCCGAAGACGAAGAGTTGGCGGCGAGAGAGTTGGCCATTAAACAGAAAATGCAGGAAGAGGCTCGCGAACAGCTGTTGCGTTATAAAGAAGCAATGCGGGCCAAGCGCGCTGCGCGCGATGACGACGAAGACGATTTTGACGATGACGACGATGTCGAAGTGGAATATACGCCTTACTGATTGCTGCTTAAGGAGATGCTGAGGATGACGCAGGCGCGACAGCAGATTGCTCAGGCCAAACGCTGGGTGGTAAAAATCGGTAGTGCCTTGCTAACGGATGATGGCAAGGGGCTCGCTCGTGAGCGTATAGCTGATTGGGTGCAGCAGCTTGCCGATTTGCGTAAGCAGGGTGTGGAGATTGTATTGGTGTCTTCCGGGTCGGTGGCTGAAGGCATGACGCGACTCGGGCTTAGTGAACGACCACAGCACTTGCATCTTCTTCAGGCGGCAGCGGCAGTGGGGCAGATGGGGTTAGTGCAGGCCTATGAGGGCTGCTTTCAGCAACATGGCTTGCATACCGCACAAGTATTGCTGACGCATGATGATTTGTCTGACCGTAAGCGCTATCTCAATGCCCGGTCCACCATCGAAGCATTGTTGGATCTGGGGGTCGTGCCAATTATCAATGAAAACGACACAGTGGTAACCGATGAGATCCGTTTTGGCGACAACGACACACTTGGCGCCTTGGTCACGAACCTGGTGGACGCCGATGCGCTGATTATTCTAACGGATCAACACGGAATGTATGAGGCCGATCCAAGGCAGCATCCCGATGCCCAGCTTATTGATGAAGTCGCTGCCGAAGATGATCGTCTGGATGCCATGGCGGGCGGGCGTTCGGGTGCTTTGGGGCGCGGAGGGATGCTGACTAAGGTAAGGGCGGCTCGGTTAGCAGCGCGCTCCGGGGCAAGTACGGTCATTGTCGGCGGTCGCATTGAGGATGTGTTGCTTCGGTTAAAAGGCGGGGAGTCTCTGGGCACCGTGTTAATACCAAAGACATCACGGCAACTGGCACGCAAGCAATGGTTGGCAGGGCACCTGCAAACACGGGGTACGGTCACTCTGGATGAAGGTGCGGTAGCGGTGTTGCAAAAAGGTGGAAAGAGTCTGTTGCCGATTGGTGTGACGGCAGTGTCGGGGCGTTTCCGTCGAGGTGAAATGGTTAGTTGTGTAGGGCCAGATGGTGTCGAAGTGGCGCGTGGGCTGGTGAATTACGACGTGGACGATGCACGTCGCATCGTGCGTACGCCCAGTCACAAAATCGCCGAAGTGCTGGGGTTTTGTCATGAGCCTGAGTTGATACACAGGGACAACCTGGTACTGATTTAGCAAGTGAGGACGAGTTTTGGAAGGTGGTCGTCTGACGCGATATGACGAGCAGTATCCTTGATAAACGACTGAGTGCGTGAGTCTTGCTTATATTTGTAGGTATTGATCCCTGTTCACAGGACACAAAAAAGCCGACCTAAGGTCGGCTTTTTTGTGTCTCAACGCAAAGCGCAGCTTACGCTTTAAGCGCCTTCACCTGTGTATTCAGGCGGCTCTTGGTGCGGGCGGCTTTGTTCTTAGGAAAGATGCCCTTGTTGACCATGCTGTCGATGATAGGCACAGCGGTCAGGAATGCTGCTTGCGCTTCTTCGTAGTTGCCGCTTGCTACTTTTGCGTCAACTTTTTTGATGTAGGTGCGAGCCATGGATCGCAGGCTGGCGTTATGTTGGCGGCGTTTTTCTTGCTGACGCGCGCGTTTTTTTGAAGATGGGGAGTTAGCCACCGTGTTGCTCCTAAATTTCGCGAATTTGCATAACCACGACCCGTTTGGCGAGTGCACACCAAGGATTTGGGCCGACTTAAAAAATGACGCGAGACTATGCCGTTTTGCGGCTGCTTTGTCAACAGTCTCGCGGGTTTTACTGTCAGGCGACCATGCGGCTAAGCAGGTTTTCGCAGGTTTTCTGGTTCATGTATTTGGGTACTGGGTAATTAAGATGTGCTTCCTCAAGTGCCAGTTTGGCAATTTCGGGTATATCTTCAGACTTAAGTGCATCCAAATGGCTCGGGATACCAAATTCCTTCAGCATGTTGCGAATGCGGTTAATAAACTTATTGGCCAGTTGCGCATCGCTTTCGCGGCCATTTTTCAGGCCGCTTACTTTTGCCAACTCTGCCAGTCGGTCAACGATACGGTCTTTCGAGAAATCCAGAATGTGTGGCAGAACGATCGAGTTTGCCAGGCCGTGTGGCGTGGAATAGCGCGCGCCAAAGTTGTGGGCAATGGCATGTACGTAGCCAACGCTTGCTTTGGTAAACGCCAGGCCTGCATAGTAGGACGCCATAGCCATGTTCTGACGCGCTTCGAGATTGCTGCCATCTTTTACGGCAATTTCGAGGTTTTCCATGATCAGGCGAGTTGCCGCGATACTATAGGCTTCGGTTTCCGGCGTGGCATTAACCGAAATATAGGATTCAATTGCATGCGTCAATGCATCCATGCCGGTTGCCGCGGTCACGGTAGGTGGCAGCCCCTGCATCAGTTTGCCATCGAGTGCCGCCATCATTGGGACCAGCTTGGGATCAATGATGGGTGTTTTCTGGTGAGTTTCGGGGTCGGAAACTACCGAGACTATTGTTACTTCTGAACCGGTACCGGCAGTGGTAGGAATCGCGAAGAATGGCATGGGCGCGCGGCGCAACTTGAACAGGCCAGCCATCTTGGATAGCGGCTTGTTATTGGTGGCGCGGGCTGCAATGGCTTTGCTCGCATCAATGGGGGAGCCGCCGCCAATCGCCAGAATCGCTTCGCACTGATTATCCTTGAGTATCTGAAGACCACGTTCTACCTGGTCGTAAGTTGGGTCGGGCAGAATGCCGTCGTAGATCACATATTCCATTCCCGCTTGTTGCAGCTCTGCTAGCAACGGATCAAGCAGACCAATACTGACCAATACTTCGTCGGTGACGATTAACACCTTCTTCATGCCGAGCTGACCAATGGCGCGACATAGCTCAAGCGATGAGTCCGCACCGCTGAAAAGGGTGGGTTTTGGCATGGGGATCACTGCCGCTGCGACTTTCAGTGCTTTGGCGAGACCTTTGTAATATTGGACTTTTATGGGGAACAGCATAGGTGTCTCACAATGTTGTAAATAGTTGCGTGGATATCATGTTAGAGTAAAAGCTCTAATAGAGTATATACTCTAATTATTATGCGGCCAGCTGTAAAGTGTTGTTTTGTGTGTCGTTGCGTATCGATCTTTGGCAATGGTTTTCGCATGCTGACTTTCTGCTCCACTGTGGTGCGTAACAGTGTCGGTAGTTTTTACTAATCGTGAATATGGTCTTTACTTAGGGAGGGGCTTTTCACCTCACGAAGTGTGAGTGAATGCGTCAGTCGACCGAGTTGTCAGCGCGACATAACAAAACACCGGAGGGCCATGTGACCAATCCGTTCAGCGCGTTTTACCAGATGTTATTGCCAGAAGGGGTGAGTGACCCTGCGATTGAGTTGCGTCACAAGATCATTGCATTTGCATGCATCATGTCTTTTTTGGCGGCCTTATACAGCATTATCAAATGGTACAAACTGGGCTATGACGATCTGGCAGACTGGGCCTGGTTGCTTATTGTTGGCGCGCCTGCCTTGGCCATTGCAAACAAGCTACGTCTGTTACCTGCCATGCTCATGGCAAATATCAGCGTCATGATGATGACGATCTACTGCGGTTCACTGATCTACCACCTGGATGGCCTGCACTCGGCGCATATTTTCTGGAGTGTGGGTGTCATGGTGTTTGCATTTTTGATCACCGACAACCGCTTTGGCTTGCTGTGGTTTGGTGTCATGACCGTACAGGTATTGGCACTGATTATGGCTGACCAGTCTGGTTATGCTTTTCCGCAATTTGAGCTTGATGCCAAGCAGACCAAGATCAACTTGTATTCGGGTTATCTCCTGCCTGCGGTGGTGATTGGCGGTACCTTATGGTTCA
>JAWWBW010000025.1:0-22608 GCA_033720775.1 Oleiphilaceae bacterium
AGATCCTGGTCGGCAATGGGGCGACAGAGCAATACCATGCCGGTGAGACGATTGTTCATGCGAAGCGGAATGATCAGCCATGGGTCCTCTTGTTCGAGCATACATTCCGGAATTTCGATCAGGTTATAGGTGGTTGGGTCGAGCATGTATTCGTGCAGGTTAATAATCCAGTCTGTACTCGCGAAGAACTGGCAAACATCGGCGCCGGCATCGATCTTGTCGAGCTTGTTGATGCCTTCTCCGAGTTTGCCTATTGGGCCGAAGTGGCCATCCTCATTGACCGTCCATATCGCGCCATGGTGACAGCCGACGAGTTCTCCGAGCACGCGAATGGTCTGAACCGGAAGCGGTGAGTTTTCATTGATGCCTCGCAGGGCGTTGGTACTCTTTATCCACTCGTCACGATAGTCATACTTGTAATCAAAAAAGTTTTTGCTGATAAAAACCATGATACGGGCGCGAATCACGGGGGAGCTAACGAGTACAACGAGCACGAGCAATCCCGCAAAAATAAAAAGAACGCGCAGGGCTTCGCCCCAGGTTCCACCAAACAGGCTGATGTAGTAACCGCCGGCTGAGATAACCAGCAGGTAAATGCCGGCAATAATGAATGTCGTGGTATGGAACACCATCTGCCGCGACACATGCATCCCGATGGGTTGCTGACGGCTGTTGATCATGGTGAGCGCGATAAAGGGTGCCGCTAAAGCATTCACGGCACCCCGGGTATCCCAAAGAGGCGTAGATAATTGCTGAAATAACAAGGCGTCTGAATACATAAAGAAGTCGTAGCCAAACAGACTGGCGATTGCGATGGTCAGGTATTTAATGCCTGACCGGCTGTAGGTATGTGCGTTACGCCAGGTTTGTTCCAGTAGAAGCAGGCCGATAAGGGAAACGGCGACTTGCAGAATGAGCATGGTGCTGCCCGATACGTAATCATTACCCGTCAGCCCTTCTGCCAGGGTGATGGCCAATAGAAACGATACGAAAAGCAGTATTCCTGTAGATGTAACGAAACGTGGGCTGTCTTTAGTGGGGCTGGGGACTCGGTAAATGCCAAGCAATGTAAACATCACGCCAAACCAGGCAGCATTGCGCAGTAGCTCAATGGTATAGCGAACATAAAACGGTATGTCGTGATAGAGGCTCTGGATAGCTAGCACGCTCATCCATATGGCGGTTGCAGTTGCCGCGAGAAACAGCGACTTGTCAGTGACGCGACGCAAATAGCGACTCAGAATGTAGATGGCGAGGAGTGCGAAGGCGAGGGCGCCGACTGCGTGACTGATAAAAGAAAAACTTAGCGCCATGTGAAAGAACGCAATCCTGTTGCTTTTTTAGTGTTTGATTGTTGAGTGTAGCAAAGCGTGTAGTGTATGGGACAGGCAAAAAAAACCGGATAGGCTGGAACGTCTATCCGGTAACAAGTGCGAGTAGTATCCATGAAAGTCTTTCACTTAACCAACAATGATTGCTCACTGTTAGTAATTCAAAGTATTAGTCAGATTGGTCAGATTACAACCAGCTTTTCGGCGCTTTTAAGTTTAATTTGTAATAACGCTATGGCTACATAGCGCCAGTGGCCTTAAGTCTACTGTGGGGGCTGCTCGTGCTGCACGTTGTCCATTTCCCAAGGTAGCAAACGGTAGTGCGGTTGAGATTGGGCGAAGTTCATAAAAGGATATTTGATAATGTCGAAATAGGGAGAGTAGTCAAAATCGCTCGGGGTACAAAGCTTGGGGTTACGACGATATATCTTTACTTCGTGATTCTCACTTCGTTTGACGAGGGGCAAAATAGGATATTGAATCGATGCAAATGCTTCGGCAATCATTGTGCTGCATACGGTTTTAGTTGTGTTGCCAGCGTGTGAAGTGAAAAGACTTGAACGCCAACGGCGAGGCATAATCAGCCACGGGAATAGAAAGCGTAGCAGATCAAAAATCTGCCGAATGTCGTAGTCCGTGCCAAGGCGCTCGATCGCGTAGTCTATCACGCGTTGGGCGTCGCCGAAGGTCAGGTCGCGGGGGCGACAAATGCGCAAATGGTCCCGGTCATATACAGAGAGAGGGCGGGCTATAGTACCCTTGCCCAGTTCGCTTTCTATGATGAGTTGCACGTCAGGTTGGCCGTCATAGAAGTCTTTGAGGCGTTGTCGCGTTCGAGGGTTCTCCACTTCGTGAATGCGTCCAACATACAACGCTGCGTGTGACCATCGACTTTGAGTGATGGTTTTTATCACATCGCTTACCCGGCTGCGGCCTTCCACCAGAATGACATCTCCGGGTTTGATTTCGTAACGCAGGCGTTCATAGTCGCTCATGGGTATGGCGCTTGGCGGGCGCTCATGCGTAAGCCAGCTTACAATAGCGTCGATCAGTCGCGCCTTGCTTTTTAAACCCATTAGTCAAACCTTTTAATTGATGCAACTAAGGGTATAGTCAATTTTTATCACTTCAACAAAGGTGAGTTTGTAAATTCTTTTGATAAGAAATCTTGGTAGGTAAGCTCAGGAGCGCAGACAGGAGCGGTGTAGCGGTGATAGAATCGCTCAAAATTTACAGGTGCCAGTTATGTCTAAAAAAACCAGCGAAACCCAAAACGAGCAGAGTGTTCAATTGTCAGAAAAGATTAAAGAGTCAGCGCGCCAAATATGGCTGGCAGGGCTCGGTGCCTATAACAAGGCGGAAGAAGATACAGGGCGTATTTTTGAAAAACTGGTTAAGGAAGGTGAAGAGCTAGAGAGCATGACGCGCGGCGTAGTCGAGAAGCGATTCAAGGCTGTGGAAGATCGCGTGGAAGGTGTTCGGGAAAAAGCGACCGATACGTTTGGTAAGCTCGAAAACGTGTTTGACCAGAGAGTTTCAGCTGCAATGCAACGTCTGGGGATGCCTAGTAAGGCGCAAGTGCAGGAGTTGGAACAGCGTATACAGTCCCTTGAGGCGCGCATCAAGAAGCTCGAAGGTTAAGTGGTTCAAGCTCGGGGAGGTATGAGATCCGCGTATCGCCCCAAAGGCTTCTGTTTTCTTCTTTTATGTTTTAGGCATACGCCTGCTTGAGAGCATTCAGTTGTTCACGCTGTTCTTTTTCAAGGTAAGGCGCGACCAGCGAGATAACCTGATAGACACCTCTAGCCAATGCATTTTGGTCTGCTTTGGGCATCGCGACGAGTGCATAGTCCAGCCAGAAGGTCGCAGTAAGTACGATATTTTCACTGAGTGCACCGATTTCCTCCTGTGAGGCCTGTATAAATCCCTGTTCGCGCAGGTTGTTTAGTATGGTCAAACTGGCTTCACGCTTGCGGGAGATGATGCGCTGGAAACGGCTGTTCAGTCGTTCGTATTTGCCGAGAACATTAATCAGGTCTTTGTACAAAAAACGATACTTTTCAATCGTTTCGAAGATTAGGTGCAGAAAAAACCACTGATCTTCGATGTCCATGGCTGTTTCAGGTACCTCTAGCAACGGGGTCATATCTCTTTCGTACCAGTCGAAAAGCTCGCTGAGAATGTCGCTCTTACTTTTGAAGTGGTAATACAGGTTGCCAGGGCTGATCTCCATTTCGTCAGCGATGAGCAATGTCGTGACATTAGGTTCACCCAGCTCGTTGAATAAAGCCAGGCTGGTATGAAGTATCCTTTCGCGAGTTTTCATCAGATGCGCGTATATCCTTATTGAAACTGATTGGGTTGGTGTTTTAGTGGGTCGATATAAAAATGGGTGATGCGATCGTCACTAAACTTGCTGAAAAAATGGCTGGTTTGTGTGATTTTTCTTAGGTTGCCGTGGCCTGTTTGAGGGTCCCGGCACAGTACCTTCATCGCATTAAAGTCGTCTTTGATTTTGGTAAATCGTGCTGTGATGCTAGAAGCCACGATGTGCGCTTTGGGGCAGTTGTGTTCTTTGGAGAGAAATTCTATGTAGGTGTCTTCTTCATCGTGGGTAAGATTAATGCGCGTCGCCAAGTGTGGCATTTTGATGCGCTCCAGTATGCAGTGTGAGTACGATGCGATGTTCTGTTCGGCATACTTGCGAAATGCTTCCCAAAAATAGTTGTCAGTCAGCTGCTTAAAACGCTGGATATTGAACAGGCATTCGTCAACATGCGCGGCGATGTCGGGTTGCGTCATAACCTCATCGATAGCGGCGCGCAGCAGCCAGTCAAAACCCTGAGCTGTTTTATGGGCATAAACCTGCCGATACATCTGATGACGGCTGTAAACGAAATCCTCCAGCGATCCAAGACCTTTTTCAGAGATTGCGAGTCCGGACCAGCCGGTTTGCGTACACCATCCCAAATGAAGATTGCTAAGTAGATGATCAAGGTTGAAGCCGCCAATTGTCACCGAAGAGTGGAAGCCGTCGCGCAGCATGTAGTCTGCTCGGTCGGCATCCAATTCGCCGGAAATAATACCCTGTAAAACCTGCTGCACCCTGAGGCCAATATTCGCTGGGGCTTCTCCCTCCAGGCTCTGTTCTGCTTTGATGAGTGGCCATAGGGCTTGGGCATGCTGCAAGAACCGTTGGCTTGGCAACACTTCGCTGGTTTCCATCAAGCCGATAATGTCGCTCGCCTCTAGCTGATAACGGCTTAGATCCACGTCATGCAAAATTGTATGGGCGACCAGTATCGAGTAATGCTCGTGCTCCAACTCTTCGGGGATGAAAGAGTAGTACGCCCGATAATTATCGTGGCGCCATAGCGCTTCAAAGCGTCCTGGTGCATTGAGCATATGGTTGATTGCCGGTGTGCGACTGAACTGATGCGAAAAACTGCAGTGTCCGCTATCGTGCAGCAAGCACGCAGAGCGTACCAAGCGATTGAAGTAGCTGATGGCCTCGAGAGTTTTGTCGGGGATGCCTCGAATGCTGGATTTTGCGCGACGTTTCAGGCCGTTTTCAATCATGGCCATAAACATGCGGCCGCCCACATGCATGGCGCCTACGCTATGTAGGAATCGAGAGTGTGTCGCGCCCGGAAACACAAGTGAAAGAATGTCGTTTTGGCATATATAGCGGAGTCGTTGAAATAGAGGGTGGTCGACAATGGCAACTTCGTGCTTTAGCAAAGGGATGCCGCCATGCACGGGATCCATTATGAGTTTGTGATTAACTCCAAGCAGGTCTTCGACGTCAAGGTTCACGAAACAGTCTCGAAATGTGAATTAGTGTGAATACTCTAAATTATGTGATTAGGCTGGAGGACGCTAAGCAGAATAAGAGTACTCTTTTTAGGCATGTGGTGAAAGTCGATAAGGCGTAGTTTGATCGCACCGAATCCCTCGGCTGAAACACATTGGTACCATGCATTGGTCCAAGGACGGTCTGACCTGCAACCTTGCGGAGACAGACATGATTAGTAATGGCTATAAAATAGGCGTAATACCAGCGGACTGGTTTTTTTATGACGCCATCCTCATTTTTTTGGAAGGACAGCTTTTAACATTGCCTATACTTCAAAAGCCGTGGCTAATTGCCCGGTTTTGTTTGGGTAAGGAGCTGTAGATGTCCCGCCTCGCTGACAGAATACTGGTGATTGATGCCAATGAGCTGGATCGCCAGCGCCTGGCCGAGTATTTGCGCGGTAAGGGATACTTTGTTCACACCGTCGCCTCTGTCGCTGAAGCCAAGGATGTAATGGGGCAATTGGCGCCAGATCTGATTTTTGCGGATGTTGATAATCAGCAAGTCGCTCAGTTCACCAGTCGTACCAATGAAGAGCTACCCGTGTCTTTGGTTGTCGTCTCTCAGGTTGATAAAGCAGGAGACGTGGTGGCCTGTCTCAGGGCCGGGGCCGTCGATTTTATCCTCAAGCCCGTGATTGACTATATCAACGTTGATCATGTCATCCATCGCATTCTTGATAAAATCCGTTTAGCCAAATTGAATCAGCAGCTTCATCAGGAGTTGGAAGAGGGCAATAAAAAGCTTCGAGAGGGTATTCAGGAGTTGCGCTCTGATCAGAAAGCCGGACTGCAAGTGCAAATGAAGATGCTGCCCAGCCCGCGTAAGGTGATACATGGCTTTCGATTTGATCATCTGGTTAAACCATCACTATATTTGAGCGGTGACTTTCTCGATTATTTCAATCTTGATCATGAGCGCTGCCTGTTTTATTTCGCCGATGTATCTGGGCATGGAGCCTCATCCGCGTTCATCACGGTGCTGCTCAAGAATCTGACCATGCGTCTCAAGCGCAATCTTAAGCGTGGCTCTAGCGATGAAGTTACTTGCCCTGCACGCTTTCTTAAGAGGATGAATCAGGAACTTCTTGCTTCAGATCTGGGTAAGCATGTGACTGTTTTTGCCGGAATTCTGCACCAGAAAACCAATGAGCTTGAATATGCCATTGGCGGTCATTTGCCCCTACCGGTGCTCACATCGAAAGAGGGGGTGGAGTTTCTCGATGGTAAGGGTATGGCGGTAGGCCTGTTTCCCGATCCCCAGTTTGAGGTGTACCGGAGGACGCTGGCTGATGATTTCAAAATCACGGTTTTGTCAGACGGTGTGCTGGAAATTCTTCCAGGCACCACGTTAAAACAAAAAGAAAAGTTGTTGTTAGATATTGTTTCCCGAGAGCAACGAGATATAGAATCGCTCCTTTCTTCGTTGGGCTTGGATGATATTGACGAGTTGCCAGACGACATTGCTGTTCTAACGGTTTGTCGCGACAAGCGCGAACCATAGGTCATCGATGTGAGGCTGTGTTAATACGAGACTGCATAACGGAAGAGTTAGATGGCAATGTCCAGATGTAAAATCTTACAGGCAGAAAGTAGCGGCGTATACGTGCTAAAACTAGTGGGAGAGGTGCGTCTTAACTCCTGCTCAACAATCGATGCCTCAATGGATGCGATTACGCAGGACCCGGATTTCGCAACCTTGGTGGTAGATCTAAGCGAGACTTCGCTGATTGATAGCACGACCCTGGGTTTATTGGCTAAACTCGCGGTGAAAGCGCGGGCAAAAAGTCACTTTATGCCTTCGGTGATATCGACTAATCCGGATATCACGCGCATTCTTCAGACGATGGGCTTCGAGAGTGTATTCATCATTCTGGAAGAGCCTGCCGAGAATCATGCTGCGCTGGTTGAATTGCAGCAGAAAGAGCTTGGTGAAGAAGCGCTTCGGGCCAAAGTTCTGTGCGCGCATCGGGTGCTCATGGAATTGAACGAGCATAATCGAGAACAATTTAAAGATTTGGTCCACTCGCTGGAGGTGGAAGAGTCGACAAGACTCTCAAGCCAGGTCGGGTAGGTCCAAGCTAATTAAGGAGCGGAAATGTCTGAACCTCAGACTATCGCCGTATTAGGCGGCGGCAGCTTTGGTACAGTAATCGCCCAGATAGCGGCCGTAAATGACAACGAAGTGCGGTTATGGACGCGACGCGAAGAAGTCGCACAAGCGATTCAATCAACACGGGAAAACGCACGATACCTTCCAGGTCTTTCTCTTCATCCCAATCTTGTAGCCAGTTCAGATTTGCAGGCTGTGCTGCAGGGGGCATCTTTAGTTTTTTTTGCGGTTCCGAGTAAGTCTTTTCGCAGTGTTGTAGAGCTCTCTCGCGCAAGTATTTCGCGCGACCAAAAGCTGGTGAGCACAACAAAAGGAATTGAGCCCGGAACGCTCAATCTGATGAGCGACGTGTTACGCAGTGTCTTCCCGGACAACCCCATTGGTGTAATGGGTGGGCCCAATTTGGCCAAGGAAATTGCCAAAGGTGAGTTGGCGGCAACTGTGATCGCCAGTGAGGTTTCGGAGTTACGGCAAAGTGTGCAGGCAGCATTGGGTTGCGGTAACTTTCGTGTCTATGCAAGCGCCGATGTTTACGGTGTTGAGTTGGGTGGGGCATTGAAAAATATCTATGCGATTATCGCGGGTATTGTTGCTGCTCGGGGGATGGGGGAAAACACCATTGCCATGCTGTTGACACGAAGCCTTGCCGAAATGGGGCGTTTTGCGCAGGTGCAGGGGGCCAACCCCATGACATTTTTAGGTTTGTCGGGTGTGGGTGATCTGATCGCTACATGCAGTTCTCCTTTGAGTCGCAACTATCGTGTTGGGTTCGCTCTCGGTGAAGGGCGTGATCTGGATGACGCCGTGGCAGAGCTGGGTGAAGTGGCTGAAGGGGTGAATACCTTGATTCAGATCAAGCGTTGCGCAGACGAGCAGGAGATATACATGCCCTTAGTACAGGGCTTATATAAAATTATTCACGAAAAAGTGCCATTGGATGCGGTGATCAAGCAGCTGATGTCGGCTGAGCAGAGCTCTGATGTCGAGTTTACTTTGGCACGAGACGAAATATGAGCGCGCCACCTGAGGCGCTGGAGTTGCTATGAGCAATAACGATATCGAGATTGGCCAAGAGGCCGATGGCAAAGTTATTCGTTTGCTATACATCGTTTTATTTTATGTCATATATGGCTTGAGTGAAGTGCTCCTGGCGCTTATTACCATTGTTCAGAGCGTTATGAATCTGTTTAGTGATGGTCCCAGTCGTACTTTGATTGAGTTTGGTCAAAGTCTTGCGCTTTATGTATCTCAGATAGTCTCCTATCTCAGTTATGCATCGGAACAAAAGCCCTTTCCATTTGATGATTGGCCGTCGCCAACCTCCACTACAGAACAATCAAAATAATCGTTTGGAGCTTTAATGAAACTATTTTTAGGTCGGCATGGTGAGGCGTCGTTTAATGCGCCCTCTGATCGCCAGCGCGAACTAACACCCGCTGGTGTTCGTGCGAGTCAGCAATTGATTAAAGCGCACATTGACGTCATGTCTGAAGTGAACACCTTGTGGGCCAGTGAGTTGGTAAGAGCCAGACAAACGGCGGGAATTTATGCTGAGGCATTAGGGCTTACCGTGCAAACGCGAGAGTATCTAGCTCCAGACTATGATGCAGAGGAGGTGTTGGCTGCCTTGTCAAAAGAGCAGTTTGCCGGCGACATATTGATCGTTTCGCATCAGCCACTGGTGGGTGAACTGGTTAGTCTGTTAGTCGAGGGTAACGTATACGATGCGCACCCATATGTGACTAGCGAGATCGTCGCCATGGATGTCGAGCATTGGGTGGCGGGAGGCGCGACTAGATTGCGCGACTATCGCCCTTAATACCAACGGCTTATTATCGCAAACGCTTGATTTCGTCTTCGAAGATATTTAAAGCGCGATCCAGAATGGTGGTTTGTGTATAAAAGTGCGGTGAGAAACGAATCCCGCCGCCGCGCTGTGCACAGACGACGCCACGATTCATGAGTGCTTTGTGCAGCGTAGCAAGCGATACGTCTTCCGGTTTCAGGGTGACGATGCCAGCCCGATCTTGCCAGTTTTCCGGTGAAAGGCAGTGGACATCTCGAAGGGTTTTGCTCGCATTAATCAGATATTCAGTGTGACCTTGAATTGCCTTTGAGATTGAATCTATTCCCACATCAAGCAGTAGGCCGAGGCTTGCATTAAGAACCTGCGCGCCGAGCATGTTAGGGCTGCCACACTCAAATCGGGTCGCGTCGTTTGCAGGCTCCCATTCATGCAAATCGTAGTTGCCGCGCTGCTTCACCATGTGCCAGCCAAACTGATGTAACTTAAGGAGGGGAATGTGTTTTTGTTTGACGTAAAGCAGGGCTAATCCTTCCGCTCCCATCATCCATTTGTGTCCGTCGGCGACAATGAAGTCGGCCTGCGTTTTTTGTTGGTCGAAGGGGAGTGCGCCAAGGCTTTGAATGGCATCCAGGCATAGTAAAATTCCGTAGTCCCTGCACACCTTGCCCAGACTTTCCCAATCGGTACGTTTGCCCGAAGCATATTGAACGGTGCTGATACTAATGAGCCTGGTTTTGCTGGATATGGCCTGGGTCAAAGCCTCATGAGTGGCTCGGGAATGGATGTCTACTTCTGTAACCCTGACGCCATAGGGTTTGAGAGATTCCCAGACAATCCGATTCGAAGGGAATTCCTCATTGCTAATGAGCACTTCGTCCCCATCTTTCCAGTCGAGGCCATAGGCAATGATAGATAAAGCCTCTGAGGTGTTTTTTGATAGGGCAATTTCCTCGATGCTGTCGGCATTAATTAGGGCTCTGAGTTTTTCACGTAGCGCCTGTTCAGTTTGTAACCACGCGGGATAGTGTTGCGCACCAGTGGCAACGTTTTCTTGTGCAAAAGATTTAAGTGCTTCACTTGCGCAAAGAGGCCACGGACTCACTGCCGCGTGGTTTAGGTAGCAAATGGAGGGGTCCAATGGAAACTGCTCGTTTAGGTTTTGCACAGTTGTGGCCTGCTTTTATAATGAGTGAATTTGAAGAGTGAGTTTATGCAGTCGTTCCCTATTTCTTACATAGAGCCAGTTTTTCGCCCCCCAAGCGAGGCGAAGTCTCTTATTCTGCCGGTAACCAATGGTTGTTCTTGGAATAAATGTACGTTTTGCGAAATGTACACGCAAGAGCAGAAAAAATTTCGCGCGCGCAAAGATGAGGATATTAAGGCTGACATTGCACGAGCGGCGCAATCGCTAGTGGGTGTGCAACGAGTTTTTCTGGCTGATGGTGATGCGATGATTCTCCCCACTCGAAGGCTAAAGCAGATATTGCAGTGGTGCTGTGATGCTTTTCCTGATCTGGAAAGAGTATCTTCCTATTGTTTGCCTCGCAATATCGCGAAAAAAAGTGTTGAGGAATTGTCGGAGCTGAGAGCTCTTGGTTTGGAGTTTCTTTACGTGGGGCTAGAGTCGGGTGATGATCTGGTGCTGCACAAAGTAAATAAAGG
The DNA here is from genome assembly GCA_033720775.1 of Oleiphilaceae bacterium. GTDB lineage: Bacteria > Pseudomonadota > Gammaproteobacteria > Pseudomonadales > Oleiphilaceae > PZPK01. The sequence continues at coordinate 10,769 of JAWWBW010000025.1, forward strand.
CGAGACGTTTGAATCCTCGGTTAGTGCGCTGCAAAAAATTCGTGATGCTGGTCTCGTGTCTTCCGTGATGGTGCTTAATGGGCTGGGGGGGCGACGTTATTCAGAGCAGCATGCCATCAATTCGGCCAAGGCAATTAATTTGTCACAGCCGGATTATGTATCGACGCTGGTGGTGAGTTTTCCTATGGGGAAAGAGCGCTTTATGTCAGGATTTGAGGATTTTGATGAGTTGAATCAGTATGAGCTGTTTAAAGAGTTACGTACCTTTATTGGTCATCTGGAGCTAGAAAACACCGTCTTTCGAAGTGATCATGCATCAAACTATTTGCCACTGAAGGGCGTATTGAATAAGGATAAAGATAGATTACTTGCAGAGCTGGATTTGGCCATTCACGAACCTGATAAGGTGATTTTGCGTCAGGAATGGCAGCGCGGTTTGTAAATATTAGGAGGCGCTATGGCTTTTAAACCCTTGCCCAATATGGCAGAAGAAATTCGTGCACTCATTGGTGATGGTGAAGCTTTACCCCCTGTAGATAAGTGGCATCCGGAACGGGTGGGTGATATCGACATTCGTATTGGGGGTGACGGTCGTTGGTTTTACCGGGGTGAAGAAATGACGCGAGAATCGGTAGTGCGTCTGTTCTCTACCATTCTGAGAAAGGATGATGATGGTTATTGCCTGGTAACGCCTGCCGAGAAGATGCGCATACAAGTAGAAGATGCTCCCTTTTTAGTGCGCTTGATGGACGTAGAAGGTGAGGGGGAGTCCCAATCGATTCATCTGTCGACCAATGTGGGGGACAGTTTTACACTATCTGCTGATCACCCCTTGCGAATCCATGCCACCGAAAGTGGTGACCCCAAACCCTATGCCAAAGTGCGCCGCAATCTCGAGGCGCTCCTGTCGCGCTCCGTTTACTATGAGCTGGCGGACCTGGCAGTGCCTAAAACTGAAGGCAGCGAAGAGTACGGTGTCTGGAGTGCGGGTGAGTTCTTTAAGCTCGTTTAGGTCGACATTTATGTCGATGCGGTGTTGGTCAATATGCGGGCACGGCTTGTTGGCATAAATGCCAATCCACAAGCGTCTTCTATTCTCCTCCAGACGTTCTGAATGTTCATGTGGATCAGATACGGAGCGGCAAAAGCGTTTTCCGTCTCCGGTCCAGAGTCTCCCAAAAATAAAAAACCGATGATCCAATCGAACCATCGGTTTTTGTAAGATTTGGGAGCAAAAGCTGCTCCCGTCTCTCATCCAGCTTTACCTTAACACCTACATGTTAGGGTAATTGGGGCCGCCGCCACCTTCAGGTGTTACCCAGTTTATATTCTGAGCGGGGTCTTTGATGTCACAAGTCTTACAGTGAACGCAGTTTTGCGCGTTAATCTGGAAGCGCTTGCTGCCATCTTCTTCGTTTTCGACAACTTCGTACACTCCGGCCGGGCAGTAACGTTGTGCTGGCTCGTCATATACAGGTAAGTTTTTGTCGATTGGAATGCTGGGGTCCTTCAGCACCAGGTGACATTTCTGATCTTCTTCGTGGTTGGTATTCGACAGGAATACCGAAGACAGCCGGTCAAAAGTGATTTCGTTATCCGGCTTGGGGTAATCGATCTTCTTGCACTCGGCCGCAGGCTTGAGTGCCGCGTAGTCGTGCGTGGTGTCGCGGAAGTTGAAGGGCAGTTTTCCGCCAAAAATGTTCTGATCGATAAAGGTATAAGCTGCGCCCATGTATGTACCCAGCTTATGCATCACACCTACGAAGTTACGTACATTGTACAGTTCATCGTACAACCAGCTTTCTTTGAACAGTTTGTCGAAGTTATCGAGCTCTTCACCGGTTGCACCTGCGCCTAGTTTGGCGGCAACCGCTTCAGCTGCGAGCAGGCCGCTCTTCATTGCAGTGTGTGAACCCTTTATCTTAAGTGGGTTCATGGTGCCAGCATCGCAACCAATCAACATGCCGCCTGGGAAGGTCATCTTAGGCAATGCATTAATACCGCCTTTAATCAACGCGCGTGCGCCATAGCTGACACGCTTTCCGCCCTTGAGAACGTCTTTAAGGACTGGGTTGAGCTTGGTGCGCTGCATTTCTTCAAAGGGAGAAACGTGCGGGTTGCTGTAACTCAGGTCGGTAATCAAGCCCAGAACAACCTGGTTGTTCTCGATGTGGTATAGGAACCAGCCGCCAGTAGAGCCGGATTCGCTCAATGGCCAACCGAGACCGTGCATAACGGTACCTTGACGGTGCTTGGCGGGATCAATGTCCCACAGCTCTTTGATGCCAATGCCGTAGTGCTGAGGGTCTTTGCCTTCGTCTAGTTTAAAGTGTGAGATGAGCTCTTTGCCCAGATGGCCACGACAACCCTCTGCAAATAGCGTGTATTTGGCGTGCAGCTCCATGCCGGGCATGTATGAGTCTTTGGGCTCGCCATCTGCGCCTACACCCATGTCTCCGGTCGCCACGCCTTTCACTCGTCCGTCTTCGTGATAAAGCACTTCGGCGGCGGCGAAACCAGGGTAAACCTCTACGCCCATGCCTTCGGCCTGTTCTGCCAGCCAGCGACACACGTTACCAAGGCTAACAATGTAGTTGCCGTCGTTGTGAGTGGGCTTTGGAATAAATGCATTGGGCAATTTAAAGGATTTCTCCTGGCCAGTAAGGAAGTAGAACTCGTCTTCCGTTACCGCAGTATTTAGCGGGGCGCCCATTTCCTTCCAGTTAGGAAAGAGTTCATTTAGTGCAGTGGGCTCCAGTACAGCGCCGGAAAGAATGTGGGCGCCTACCTCTGAACCTTTTTCTACTACACATACAGAGATTTCGTTGCCGCTTTCTTCGGCCAGTTGACGCAAGCGACAGGCGGCTGAAAGGCCCGCAGGTCCAGCGCCGACTATGAGTACGTCAAACTCCATCGATTCACGTTCCACTATCGGTCTCCTCATACTTAGACGTTGTTGTGGTGCCGAAGCCAGCCAGTGATGAACTCGCCACCCGGTTTTTTAAGCGCGCAGATTATACAGTCAAACCCGGATTTGCGCATCTTAAGTCGTGTGTTTAAAACGACTGTTTGAATTTTACCCGAATTTTGCAGTTTCGGCCAAGTGTCCGTATTACTCGGACGGCTCAAGTATTGACCTGTTGGCGTTTTATGGGCAGTATTATGCGCTCCGCGAATATGGTATGTAAGTCCAAAATTCACTTAACTTGTTGAATTTGTTGTATTTATTTGGTTCGCGATGATGTCTGGGGCCGATTCCGGGTTCGTCCTGATGGGCCTGAAAATTCATTAATTGCTAAAAACGAGGAATCTATGAAGGTTCTGGTCGCTGTTAAACGAGTTATTGACTACAACGTCAAAGTACGCGTCAAGGCCGACAACACTGGTGTCGATCTGACTAACATCAAAATGGCAATGAATCCATTTTGTGAAATCGCCGTCGAAGAGGCTGTGCGCCTTAAAGAGAAAGGCGTGGCGAGTGAAATCGTCGTGGTTTCCATTGGTCCTAAAGTAGCGCAGGAGCAAATCCGAACAGCGCTGGCACTGGGTGCAGACCGCGGTATTCTGATCGAGACCGACGAAGAAGTTCAGTCTTTGCAAGCGGCCAAGCTGCTGAAAGCCGTTGTTGACGAAGAGCAACCACAACTGGTTATCCTCGGTAAGCAATCCATCGATTCCGACAACAACCAAACTGGTCAGATGCTGGCTGCATTGGCGGGCATGCCACAAGGCACTTTCGCTTCAGAAGTGGTTGTGGAAGGCGACAAGGTTAATGTTACCCGTGAGGTTGACGGTGGTCTGATGACTGTTGGTTTGAACCTGCCTGCGGTAGTGACTACCGACCTGCGTTTGAACGAGCCACGTTATGCTTCTCTGCCTAACATCATGAAGGCGAAGAAGAAGCCTCTGGATACTAAATCACCTGCTGATCTGGGTGTGGACATTGCGCCTAGCCTGAAGATCACTCGCGTTGAAGAGCCACCTGTGCGCTCCGCGGGTATCAAGGTTGCAGACGTAGCCGAGCTGGTTGATAAACTCAAGAACGAAGCGAAGGTGATCTAAGATGAGTATTCTTGTAATTGCAGATCATGACAATCAGGAACTGAAGCCTGTAACTCTGAACGTATTGAACGCTGCCAAGGCGATCGGTGGCGACATCGACGTACTGGTTGCTGGTGAAGGTTGTGGCGCAGCAGCAGAAGCTGCGGCGAAAGCAGAAGGCGTAAGCAAAGTATTGCTGGCCGATAACGCTGCATACGCTCATCACCTGGCCGAAAACCTGTCTGCACTGGTTGCTGATTTAGGTAAAGGTTACACCCACATCATTACTTCTGCCGGCACTACCGGCAAAGACTTCATGCCTCGCGTTGCTGCGCTGCTGGATGTTGCTCAGATCTCTGACATCATCAAGGTTGAGTCTGATAACACCTTCGTACGTCCTATCTACGCGGGTAACGCCATCGCGACTGTTGAGTCTTCCGATGCGATCAAAGTGATCACTGTACGTGGTACTGCGTTTGACCCTGTGGCTGCTGAAGGTGGTTCTGCTTCTGTTGAAGCGGTAGATGCTGTGCATGACGCAGGTATTTCTGCTTTCGTTAGCGAAGAGATGGCTCAATCGGATCGTCCAGAGCTGACCGCAGCGTCCATCGTAATCTCCGGTGGTCGTGGTATGCAGAATGGTGAGAACTTCAAGATTCTTGAATCTGTTGCAGACAAACTGGGCGCAGCTGTCGGAGCATCACGTGCCGCTGTTGACGCTGGCTTCGTGCCTAACGATATGCAGGTTGGTCAAACCGGTAAGATCGTTGCGCCTAATCTGTACATCGCGGTAGGCATCTCCGGTGCTATCCAGCACTTGGCAGGTATGTCTGGCAGTAAGGTGATCGTTGCGATCAACAAAGACGAAGAAGCACCTATCTTCCAGGTGGCTGATTACGGTCTGGTTGCTGATCTGTTTGAAGCGGTACCTGAGTTGGATGCTGCGCTGTAAGCGCTGCACGCTGAGCGGGAGACGCTAGTTCGGCCTCTCCCCGTGATCCAGAAAACCGATGCCTTTTGGGTGTCGGTTTTTTTGTGTCTGGAATACGCTGGACGACAGGCGCTAATTTTGTCGTCGATCCCGCGAAGGCTGGCGTCCACCTGCTAAACGATGAGTTCCCGCCTGCGCGGGAACGACGATTGTGGAGGACGCCAAAAGTCGGTCAAGACAGGTGGCTGGCCAGCATCCGGGCTCGGCAAATGCCAGCCCGCAAACGTATTCCTTCTTCCACCTAGGGTTCTTTACCTTCTGTAGGTCGACATTTATGTCGACGCGATGCTGGACAGCATGCGGGTGCATTTTGGCTTAAATTCCAGTCTCCCATCCAGCGTCATCCTCCTGCAAAAAAAACCGGAAATCCTCACGAATCTCCGGTTTCAATTTAAATCCGAAAGCACGCAATCAGCGTCTTCCGTTTTCCATATAGCGTTAAGCTATCTTAGATGTCATACCCTTTCTCTTCATGTAGGGCAAGATCAAGGCCACGATGCTCTTCTTCTTCGTCTACACGCAGGCCAGTGATTACATCCACTACCTTCAGAATGACCCAGGTCGCGATCGCCGTGTAAACAATCGAGCTTACGATACCGATCATTTGTGCACCCATCTGATCGCCAATGCTGGCGTTGTCGCCACCAAAACCATAGCCGCTAAACGCGCCCAGTTCGCTAGCGCAGAATATGCCCACCAGGAATGTGCCTAACATGCCGCCGACACCGTGTACGGGGAAAACGTCCAGAGAGTCGTCGATTTTGAGCTTCTGCTTGATGAAGAGTGTGGCGTTAAAGCAAACAAAGCCGGCGAGAAGGCCGATCACAATTGCTGCGGCAGGGCTAACAGATCCAGACGCGGGTGTGATCGTGCCAAGACCTGCGACCATTCCCGTTACTATGCCGAGAACCGAAGGCTTGCCGAATTTTTTCCATTCGCAGGCCATCCAGGCAAGAGATCCCATGGCTGCCGAGAGGTGGGTGGCGACCAGGGCCATTGCGGCATCGGCGTTGGCGCCCAGAGCGCTGCCCGCGTTAAAGCCGAACCAGCCAACCCAAAGCATTCCCGCGCCAGTGACGGTCATGGTCATGTTATGTGGAGGCATAGGTGTTTGTGGCCATCCTTTACGATTGCCAATAACCATCGCTGCAACAAGTGCCGCGACACCCGCCGTGATGTGCACTACGATGCCACCTGCAAAATCCAGTACCCCCAGCTCGCTGAGCCAGCCGCCACCCCACACCCAATGGCACACGGGGGCATATACGACCAGTAACCAGATGCTGCTAAACAAAAGCATGGCTGAAAATTTCATACGCTCAGCAAATGCACCAACAATCAGGGCTGGTGTAATCACGGCAAAGGTCATCTGGAAACCGGCAAACAATGCTTCTGGAATGGTGCCAGACATGGATTCTTTGCTTACGTTAGCCATAAACATGTTGTCTAAATCGCCCACCCAAGCGTTGCCTTCACCGAATGCCAATGAATAGCCTGCGACGTACCACAACACAGACATCAGGCAGGTGAGAGAGAAGCATTGCATCAACACTGACAGGACGTTTTTGCTGCGGGTGAGTCCGGCATAAAACAGGGAAAGACCAGGGATGGTCATGAAGAGAACCAGTGCCGTGGCAGTCAGGATCCAGGCGGTATCAGCGCCATTCAAGGTGTCATCAGCCATGGCAAAAGACGGTGCCAGCAGCAGTGTGCTGAGCATCAGAATTGTTTTCATGTTGAATTCTCGTGGTGTTGTTATTGTGTTTTTAAATGGCGTCGTCACCGGTTTCACCGGTACGTATGCGAATGGCTTGAAGTACCTCTGTCACAAAAATTTTCCCGTCGCCGATTTTGCCGCTGTTTGCTGCATTAACGATGGCTTCAATGGCCTGGTCCAAGACGTTGTCAGGTACTACCACCTCAAGTTTTAATTTTGGGACAAAGTCGATGACGTATTCCGCGCCGCGGTATAGTTCGGTGTGTCCTTTTTGTCTGCCAAATCCTTTTACTTCTTCGATGGTCATGCCTTTTAACCCGATATCGGTTAGCGCGGTACGAACATCATCAAGCTTAAAGGGTTTGATGATGGCTGTTATTTGTTTCATAGTTCTAGGTTCTCCAAATATGTCGCGGAAAGGCTTGCCCAGGATGCCTGAGGGGCCTCGTCAAGCGGCGCTGTTTTCTGATTTTTGTTGGTTCTATTTGTTCTGCGTAAGGGGAGTGCCTGATTGGCTTGATAAAACTAATCAAATAACGCACAACTTTCAATTAATTTGCACTGTAAATGCGCGCATAGACTAGTTTGGTGCGCTGCCTGGTTCTAGAATGGTGCGCACAATTCAGGTGTTACCCGGCTTCATGTTGTTTCTAAAACTCTCAGCGTTTTATTTTTTCTATTTTGCTTTGCTTGGCCTGATCGCTCCTTATATGGGGTTGTATCTTTCGTCCAGGGGTTTCGATCTGCTGGAAATCGCTGAACTCACCTCTCTGTTTCTCCTGACTAAAATTATCGCGCCAAATGTATGGGGCGCCCTAGCGGACCATTACCGGCGACGCATGTTTTTGGTTCGATTTGGTACCCTGGCTACTTTGTGTGGGTATCTTTATTTTTTTGCAGCAGACGGCTTTTGGGAGTTTGCGTTTGCCATCATCCTGTTTAGCTTTTTCTGGAATGCCGTGCTTCCCCAGTTTGAAGTCATTACGCTGCATAATCTTGCAGAGCATCGCGACCGTTATAGTCGCGTGCGCCTCTGGGGGTCGCTTGGTTTTATCACAAGTGTATCGGGCGCTGGTTATTTGATAGATATATGGGGGATTGCAGTATTTCCCTGGTTGATGATGGCGGTTCTGCTTGCACTGGCACTCTGCGGTGCGGCGGATCTGGATGAGCCGGCAGCAAACGCCCACGAGGAGAGGTCGCTGTCATTTGTTTCAGAGCTCTCGCGAAGATCTGTTGTTTTATTCTTCCTGGCATGTGTTTTTTTGCAGTTATCGCATGGCGCTTACTACACCTACTTCAGCATTTACCTCGAAAGTCTTTCCTACCAAAAAAGTGTGATTGGTTTGTTGTGGGCCTTGGGTGTGTTGGCCGAAGTCGTTTTGTTCTTGGTGATGCATCGCTGGCTAAAATGGCACTCGGTCCGCACTATTATGAGTATTGCTTTGGCTGCGACGGCTTTACGCTGGTTATTGACGGCCTGGTTTGCCGAATACTGGTGGCTGCTTGTGGTGATTCAATTGGGGCACGCGATGTCGTTCGGCGCGATGCATGCCTGCGCAATTCAGTACGTTCACGCGACGTTTAGTCAGACAAATCAGGGGAAAGCGCAGGCTCTATACAGTAGTGCCGGGTTTGGCCTGGGAGGGGCTTTAGGGGCGTATACGAGTGGTTTGGTTGTTGCGGCAGCTGGATACCAGGTCGCATTTTACGTCTGTGCCGCCTTTGCCTTGTTTGCCTTCTTCGCGATCAGATTCCAGCGAACGGAATAGTCGATAATCCACGTGCCACGACTTCTGTTTTTTTCTCGATAGTCTCTACCTTCACATAACGTTATAACTTGCTGAAAAAAATCAGTAACGAATTGGTTGATTGTCAAAATAGCGTCTATGCTTTGTTTAAAGTACGTCGGGTAGCCGACTTATAGGTTGTTGCCCAGCGGCGTCATTCAAATGATTTTCTCAGACATTCTGGGGCCTTTCTTAAATTGTAAGGCGATGGGGTCGCAACATTCGCAATACCAAACAAAAAGACCATAAACCTAGATAAGACCATCTGTTTCTTCTTTCTGGATTGAGGGGCAGATATATCCAATATTATGGAGTAGCGTTCGATGACAAAAAAAACACAGCGGTTGCATAGCTTCGCCAAGTTGCCTTTGGCACTGGCCGTTGCGGCTTCGGTGTCTAATCCTGCCGGTGCTTTTCAATTTTACATGGGGGATTGGGAGGCCAACCTCGATACCACGCTAAGTGCGGGTGCGAGTTGGAGAGCAGAAGATCGCGACCCCAAGCTGGTAGGTGTCGGTAATGGTGGTGAAGGGGGATCCATTAACAGTGATGATGGCAACCTGAACTTCGACAAGGGGGATACCTACTCCAGAATCGTCAAGGGCAGTACAGACTTCTTGCTTAACGGCGGAGATTACGGTGCCTTTGTGCGTGCCAAGTATTGGTATGATTTTGAGTTGCGTGATGAGGATCAAGATCAGCCGCTCAGTGATGACGGTAAAAACAATGCCTCGGGAGCAGAGATTCTTGATGCATATGTCTTCGCAGACTACTGGTTGGGAGATACCCCGCTTAACTTGCGTATTGGTAAGCAGGTGGTCAGCTGGGGTGAGAGTACGTTTATCTTCAATGGTATTAACGTGATTAACCCGGTTGATGTCGGGGCAATTCGTGCACCAGGCGCGGAAGTGAAAGAAGCATTGTTACCAGTGAATATGCTTTATGGCTCTTTGGGTTTAAGCGAGGATGTCACGCTCGAAGCGTTTGTTCAATTGGAGCATGAAGTCACGCGAATAGATGATTGTGGCACCTTCTTCTCTAGTGTTGATTACGTATCCGATGGATGTGGACCCGTTTACTTGTTGAATAATCAGACTGAACAACGTAATGAGTTTGGTTTGAATGGTATTCCCACATCTTTGAATCGACTCCCCGATGTCGACGCTGATGATACCGACCAGTTTGGTGCAGCGCTGCGTTGGTTTGTTCCAGAGCTAAATGAAACCGAATTTGGCTTCTATTTTATTCAGTATCATAGCCGTGTACCCCTCGTGAGTGGGCGCATTGCAACGGATACTAACGGTGACGATTATATCAGTACCGCCGAAGCCATAGACCCGGTTACCGGCGCAAAATACTTCATCGAGTATCCTGAGCAGATCAAGCTATTGGGTGTAAGCTTTAACACGACAGGACCTGGCGGTATTTCGCTCGGTGGTGAATTCAGCTTCAAGAAAGATGTGCCCGTTCAGATCAACTCACCAGACCTTGTTTCGGGTGCGATCGCGCGTGTAGCCGAGAACACGGGAGATTCTTCGCAAGATATTGTGTATTCACCTGTATTCCAGAATCGCGTTACAGATTCGGATGGCATTAATGGTGCTACTCTGGCCGATGCCGCGGCCCAGGGCTTCTATGGTTCCACTCAGGCGGGCTATGACCTTTACGATGTATCGCAATTGCAGTTTACGGGCATCAAGTTCGTTGACCAGTTTATGGGCGCAAGTCGCTTGGCGCTCGTGGGCGAAATTGGTGGTACATATGTACATGACCTGCCAAGTACCGACGAGATTCGTTATGGCCGTTTCGACCAGACCAGTTTTGGTTTGACTCCTGACTATAACCCAGGTGATGGTGTCACTGCTTTAGAGGCATGCCAAGGTATTAACTTTGTAGGCGAGTGTAACGATGATGGTTACGTGACCTCCTTTTCTTGGGGTTATCGCGCGCGTGCAGCACTTACCTATAACGACGTCTTCGCAGGTGTGAATCTAACACCGCAGCTCGCAATCTCTCATGATGTTCAGGGTCACTCTCCAGGACCTGGCGGCAACTTTATTGAGGGCCGCAAATCGGTTGGGCTTTCAGTGAAAGGTGAATATCTAAATCAGTACACGGCAACACTCGGTTATACCGCGTATTTTGGGGGGGAGCCCTACAACCCCATAGTAGATCGGGACAATGTGGCACTTAGCGTTTCCTACTCATTCTAATATCCAGTTGTAGCTCGGTTTTACGAGGTGGTTTAAATGAAATTAATTAAAACAATGTGTGCTATAGGCGTGGTGGCCGCGGGGATGACTGCCGGTAGCGTCTTAGCAAAAGTATCTCAGGAAGAGGCTGCAAAACTAGGGAATGAGTTAACGCCGGTAGGCGCAATAAAGGCGGGAAATGCTGATGGCAGTATTCCCGAGTGGACAGGGGGGATGACGGAAGTGCCTGCGGCATTTGTTCCTGGCAAGCCGCATATTGATCCCTATGCGGATGAAAAGCCGCTGTTTGTCATTACCAAAGACAACATGGCTCAGTATGCCGACAAGCTGTCTGACGGGCAGAAAGCCATGTTAAAGACCTATGCAAGTTATAAATTGCCGGTCTACAAGTCTCATCGGAATATTTCTTATTCTGATGAGATTGTTAATTACGCCAAAACCAACGCTACCAATGCCATCATGGTCGATGGTGGTAACGGTATCCAAAACGTAGTGGGTGTCACACCCTTCCCAATCCCGCAGAGCGGTTTGGAAGTGGTATGGAACCACATTATGCGCTACCGCGGTGGTTCGCTTGAGCGTACCTACGTACAGGTTACGCCAATGGAGAATGGCAGTTTTACTCCAGTAAAGTTTTATGAGGAATATGCGCGTCGTTTTCGTCTGACGGACTTTGCAACCAACAAAGACGACAACGTCATGTTCTATTTTAAGCAGGTTGTTACGGCGCCGGCTCGTTTGGCTGGTAACGTGTTGCTTGTGCATGAAACCATTGACCAGGTAAAAGAGCCTCGCCGTGCCAGGATCTATAACGCTGGTCAGCGCCGTGTGCGTCGCGCCCCACAGGTTGGCTACGACGGACCGGGTACAGCTTCGGACGGCCTGCGAACCTCCGACAACTTTGATATGTACAACGGTGCACCGGATCGCTACGACTGGAAGCTTGTTGGCAAACAAGAGTTGTATGTGCCTTATAACTCTTACCGTCTCGATGACAAGTCGCTCTCTTATGACGACATCGTGAAGGCTGGCCACATTAACAGTGATTACACGCGTTACGAACTGCACCGTGTATGGAAAGTAGAGGC
>JAWWBW010000026.1:0-22040 GCA_033720775.1 Oleiphilaceae bacterium
GTCTTCCCACGGCACCTGCCGGCTCCCTTGTTTCAGCGCCTCAAACGCCTTGCTTAAGTCTTGGTCGCGCACGTGTTTTGCCGCCAGCTTGGTCCAGTAGCGTCCAGAGGTTTGTGCAACCTGCTGCCAGTGTTCGAGTAAACGTTCCTCGCTTTGCCAGCGTTCAGTGCGCGCCTCTGTTAGCACCGTTAGGGGAGTACATAGCAGCACTAGTGCCAGGCTTGTCTGCATTAATGATATGCGGGTAAAGAAATTCAACACGTGCTGCGTGGCAACTGCTGTGATCAGCGCCAGGCCCGCATAGGGCAGGTAGTTGCGGTGCTCAAATGCCAGCTCGAGATTAAGCACAGTAGATTCCAGCAAGTGGCCAATGAAAAACCAGCCCAGCCCAATGCCCAGCCAGATCACCCGTTTGGTGACAACACTCCATGCACTAATGGCCAGCAGTAGCAATAAGAACAGCCAGCTCCAGAGGGTGCTGAGAGGGCTAAACAGGCTCTGCGAGACGTTCCGGCCGTCATGTAAAAACGCAAGGTGTTCGGCGCTGGGCCAAATAAACCAGTGCAGATAATCCACCATGACCGGACCTTGGCTTAACAAACGCTGCCATTGCGTAAAGGTACGGCTACTGGGTTGATAATCGGGGGCGGCCAACAGGGTGTGCGCCAAGTAATAGATTAGCGCCAGTGTGGGGAGTAACAGCAGCAGCCAGTAGAGGCGTTTAACCCATCGTGATTGCATGTGGTCGAAGCGATGACGAAACAGACTGAGTTCCAGCAGCAAGCACAGGGGCAGGAGCAAAATACCGTTTTCTTTTGAAAGATAGGCGCACAGCGTGGCCAGCATCACGAGCGCGCCACCTTGCCACAGTGCGTGGTGGTCGTTGATGAGTCGCAGCCTAAAGTGCACAAACGCCATTAGGCCCAGCAAGATAAACAGCGTAGATAATTCCGTCATGCGCTGCACGGTATACAGCACTGTGCTCACCATAAGGGGGTGTAGTAGCCAGATGCCGGTTGCGATCAGCGCGATGGCGGACGCTTGCCGGTGATCAATTTCCGATAAAACACGCAGCATCATTCTCAACAAGATAAAAAGTAACATCGCGTTGATCAGGTGCAGTGCGATATTGGTGAGCTTCATCGCCAGGTGGGGCGTACTGCTCGCCCAGTGGTTCAGACCAAAACTGATAAAACTGATCGGGCGATTGAGCCAGGGGTGGCGACTGGCAAAGGTTTCCTGCATCGATGTGGCCGCCTGCTCAATGCTCTGCCATGAGAGATCCTGCATACGAATACCCTGATTGAACAGCAGGTTGGAGCGATCGTCGAGCAACATCGGGCCATTGGCCGCTGGCAGATAAAGCACGCCACAGATGCCTAACAAAATGAGCAGCAGTAACCAGTCATGGTTTTTGGATTGTGAATCAGGGCTAGAGTGCGGTGTGAGCAAAGGCATGCAAAGACAGGCTGTATTGTCGTTTTTTTGCAGTATATCCAAGTCGCCGGCAAAACACCTTATTACGATCAGTATGAACGCTCGCTGCTCCGTGCTGGTAGTGGCTCGAAACGGATAGATCGGATAGAATACGCGCCTTTTCCAGACGGGACGGCAGGGGCCGCCCCGTGAGCGTTATTACCGCACAGCGTAAGGATCAAACCGGCATGTTAGAAGTGAATCCAATCGTCCAGAAAATTAAAGATATGCAGGATCGCGTACTCACCTTACGGGGGTATCTTTGACTTCGATACCAAGCAGGAACGTCTGGTAGAAGTCTCACGCGAACTCGAAGATCCGGGTGTATGGGATAACCCCGACAACGCCCAGGCATTAGGCCGTGAGCGTGCCAGCCTAGAGGCCGTGGTTGAGACCATTCTCAATCTCGATACGGGCTTGAACGACGCGAAAGAGCTGCTCGATATTGCCGTGGAAGAGCAGGATGCCGACACCGTGGCCGAAGTCGAAAACGAGTTGGCAGCGTTGAGTGAAAAACTGGAGCTGCTCGAATTCCGCCGTATGTTCTCGGGTGAGATGGATGCCAACAACGCCTACCTCGATATTCAGGCCGGCTCCGGTGGCACTGAGGCGCAGGACTGGGCCAACATGCTGCTGCGCATGTATCTGCGCTGGGGCGAAAAGAAAGGCTTTAAGACCGAACTGATCGAAGTGTCTGAAGGCGAAGTAGCGGGTATCAAGAGTGCGACCATTCAGTTTAGTGGCGAGTACGCATTCGGCTGGTTGCGCACCGAAACCGGCGTGCATCGTTTAGTCCGCAAGTCGCCATTCGACTCCGGTAATCGTCGTCATACCTCATTTGCATCGGTCTTTGTGTCGCCCGAAATCGACGATAACGTTGAGATCGAGATTAATCCGGCAGACCTGCGTATTGATACCTACCGTTCCAGTGGGGCCGGTGGTCAGCACGTTAACACGACCGATTCAGCGATTCGTATTACCCACGAGCCCACGGGCATTGTGGTGCAGTGTCAGAACCAGCGTTCGCAACACCAGAACAAAGACAAGGCCATGCAGCAATTGCGCGCCAAGCTTTATGAGCTGGAGATGATGAAACGCAACGAGGCGGCACAGGCGCTTGAAGAGAGCAAATCGGACATTGGTTGGGGCTCGCAGATTCGCTCGTATGTGCTCGATTCTTCACGCATCAAGGATTTGCGTACCAGTGTGGAGACCAGCAATTGCAACGCCGTACTCGACGGTGATCTGGACCCCTTTATCGTAGCCAGCCTCAAACAAGGCCTTTAACGACTTTTGAATTAACCTACTGACTAGCGGAAGCCAGCATGTCTAACGAACCGATTACGCCAAACCAGGAAGATGAAAACAAGCTGATTGCCGAGCGACGCGCCAAACTCGAAAAGCTGCGCGAGGCTTGTCCTGCCAATGGCCATCCTAACGATTTTGATCGCGAGCACCTGGCAGGGGAGCTGCAAGCCGAATTTGGCGCGCTCGACAAAGAAGCCCTGCAGGAACTGGCCAAGCCGGTGACTGTGGCGGGGCGTGTCATGCGCCGCGGTGGTCCTTTTGTGGGCGTGCAGGATGTGAGCGGCAGTATTCAGGTGTATCTGGGTAAGAAGCTGCAAAAGGAATCGCTGGCCTGGGAGAGTCTGGATCTGGGTGACATTGTAGGTGCCCGTGGCTTGCTGCATAAATCAGGCAAGGGTGATCTCTACGTTGAAGTGAACGATGTGAAGGACTTACGTATTCTGACCAAGGCTTTGCGCCCCTTGCCCGATAAGTTCCATGGTTTGGCCGATCAGGAAATTCGTTATCGTCAGCGCTATGTCGATTTGATTGCCAATGAAGAGACCCGCGCCACATTCCGTGTGCGTTCGGCTATTGTGAGTGCCATTCGTCGCTATCTCACTGACAAACAGTTTATGGAAGTTGAAACGCCCATGCTGCAGGTGATTCCGGGTGGTGCGACGGCCAAGCCCTTCGAGACGCATCACAACGCCCTCGACATTGATATGTTCTTGCGTATTGCGCCAGAGCTGTATCTCAAGCGACTCGTTGTAGGTGGCTTTGAGCGTGTGTTCGAAATTAACCGCAACTTCCGCAACGAAGGCTTGTCGACGCGCCATAATCCTGAGTTCACCATGATTGAGTTCTATCAGGCCTATGCGGATTACAACGATCTGATGGATCTCACCGAAGATATGCTGCGCACGGTTGCGAAAGAGGTGCTGGGCTCGGCCGAAATCCGCAATACGGTGCGCGATGGCGAGGGGAATGTGGTCGAAGAAAAACTCTACGACTTCAACCAGCCCTTCACGCGCATGACCATGGTCGAAGCCATTCTTAAGTACAACCCCGGCTTTGATGCGGCGGTGTTCAATGAGCCCGAGGCGCACATGGAGCAGCTCAAGGCTTATGCCAAGCAGGTGGGCGTACCCGATTCGCCTCAGCAGGCGACCTGGGGTGCAGGTAAGTATCTGTGCGAGATATTTGAAGCCACTGCCGAAGAGAAGCTGGATCAACCCACCTTCATCACGGCTTATCCGTGGGAAGTATCGCCGCTGGCACGCCGCAATGATGACAACCCTTTTGTCACCGATCGTTTTGAATTCTTTGTGGGGGGGCGTGAGCTGGCGAATGGCTTCTCGGAGCTGAATGATGCCGAGGATCAAAAGCAGCGTTTTCTGAAGCAGGTGGCAGAGAAAGATGCCGGCGACGACGAAGCGATGCATTACGATGCCGATTACATCAATGCGCTCGAATACGGCATGCCGCCAACGGCAGGTGAGGGTATTGGTATTGATCGACTGGTGATGCTGTTTACGGATTCGCCCTCGATTCGTGATGTGATTCTGTTTCCACACATGAAGCCTCAAGGTTAAGGTTTACAGCAATGAGCGGCACGGAGAAGCCCGGCAAGTTGTGTGACAGTTGGCAGCGCCGGATTGGCGAACAGCTGGAGATGCCCTACATGCAACAATTGCGGGCTTTTCTCGCGGCCGAGAAACAGGCCGGTAAGGTGATCTATCCGCCCGGCCCGCAAATTTTCAATGCCCTCAACACCACGCCCTTTGAACAGGTAAAAGTCGTGATGCTGGGGCAGGACCCCTACCACGGGCCGGGTCAGGCCCATGGTTTGTGCTTTTCGGTGCAGCCCGGCGTAAAAGTTCCCCCCTCACTGGTAAATATCTATAAAGAGCTGCAAAGCGATTTGGGGCTGCCCATTCCGCAGCATGGCTGCCTCACCGGCTGGGCCGAGCAAGGTGTGTTATTACTCAATGCGGTGCTGACGGTGGAGCAGGGGCAGGCGGGTGCGCATCAGGGTAAAGGCTGGGAGCAGTTTACTGACCGCATTATTCAGGTGCTCAATGAGCAACGCCAAGGGCTAGTGTTTTTGTTGTGGGGCAGCTATGCCCAGAAGAAGGGCCAGTTGGTTGATCGTAACAAACATCTCGTGTTGCAGGCGCCACACCCGTCGCCCTTGTCGGCGCATCGCGGCTTTTTAGGCTGCAAGCACTTCTCTCAAACCAATCATTACCTGCAGTCGCAGGGGCTTAAGCCCATCGACTGGCGTGTCGCCGATCCTGCCTAGGGCATTGCGCCCATGTAGTCGAAAATCAGGCGTTCGTAATTTTCATCGCGCAGCCGCGCCAGTTCTTGCCAGATCGTTTCGGAAAGCTCCGGGTGTTGGCGGTAAAAGCGCGTGCTGATCATCAGGTAGTCATCGGTAATACGCAGTGGTGGGTGGCGCACTTTGATATGCCGAAACTCCAGGCCGCTCTGGTCCAGTCGGCGTGTCGCAGATTCACAATGTAAGGCCGCACCGCTCACGCGTTTATTGCGCAATAGAATCAGCGCTTTTTCCTGATTCGACACTTCGTAGGTGCGTAATCCTCTGGCTTGTAAGAAGAGACCAATGCTATCGCCCTGTGTGATGGCGACGGGCATCGACCAGTCGCCTCTGAAATCATGCCCGTTCCAGGTCGCGGTGCTGTCCTCCTGTTGCAGCAGACAGTAGCTGTTGGAGTGATTGAGTGCGCGTGAGGGATCGATTTGCCGTTGTGTTTGCGGAAACTCTCCAATGAGCATCAATTCCCGTTTGTAAGCGGCAATCACACCGTCGACCAGCCCCAGTTCGAGGTTATACAGGCAGCGTCTTTGTGGGGATCTCTGAAACCGGATGCTGATGGCTTCAAGGCTGTTATCAAGTTGTTGCAGTAGTTCAATGGTGGCGCCAGGTTTGACGCTGGGGACGTCCGCCCCTTCTCCAATGTAATAAGGCGGTTGGGCGGCATTGATATAGCAGAATTTAAATGGCGTTACGTCCTGTGCTAAGGCACTGCCAGCCCCCAACAGGGCCAGCAGCAGAGTCAAACACCTTAGCCTGTTCATGATCAGACATTCAATAAAGCCATGGCCGCTTCCATTTCGGCTGTCAGATCTTCATCTTCATCCGCCTCGGCATCGGGGTTCACCCCAACGCGTTCAAAGGCCGAGATATGATGCCAGTCCATTTCGGTATAGTGGTGGTTAGTGCCCTGATAGCTCTGTAACAGGCCAACCATCACCAGATCGGCATAGTCTGCTCGCTGCACCGTACGTGAGAAGTTCACGCACTCGGCAGGTACATTACGTAATTCTTTGGGGAAGTCCCAGTGTTCAAGTATTTTGGTGCCCACCACGGGTTGCAGTTCGTCGAGCAGGTTATCGAGCATAATGCTATTAATGGCGACATCGTTGTCTTCTACATATTTGAGAATGGGTAGTGCGCCGATGGAATGCACGAGGCCAGCCAGGGTTGCCTGACCGGGTGCCAGATGAGAGTGCTTGCGTGCCAGCACATTACACACACCGGCCACTTCAGTACTGCGTTTCCAGGTGTCGCGCATGCGCACATCGATCATTTCAGACGTTGCCTGAAACATTTGCTCCATGGCCAGCCCCATGGCCAGGCTACTGGTGTATTGCATACCAAGCCGATTGACCGCCATGTTCAGATTGCTGATTTCATTGGCACCACGGAATAGTGGGCTGTTGCTCACCTTGAGTATGCGCGCAGAAAGCGCTGTATCTTTGTTGATGACTTCGATCAGATCCATCAAACCGGAGTTTTCGTCTTCGGTAATTTCGCGCACATTTAAAGCGATTTCTGGCAAGGTAGGGAGTACCAGTGAGTCGTTTTCAATTGCTTCCAATATGTCTGCTTTTATTTTTTGACCAAGCTCTGACATGTTTGCCTCGGTGTTGAATGTGAGAAACCCGCGAGCCTCGCTCGCATAGTGATAACACTGACGTGATTACAGCCTGAACAGGAGATGTTCAGGCCGGTCAAATCCACAGGAATAGTACTACTTAGTTATAGCAGAGAAGCGCCGAACGTGTGTTGGCTTTTCGTAATTGCCGTGTGACGCAAGAGGGGCGCGCGCAGCGCTTGCTGGCGAGCCCTGTAGTTCACTTTGCGACACCTTCTTAAATAAGGTGCAGAGGGGTATCGGAGTCGGGCAGCAGGTTAACCTTGCGGTTCTGCTCTGGCAGGTCGAGGGCGCACACGGCCTGAGCTACCCAGCCTAGCGTGTTATTGCCCTGGATTTGCACCAGTTCACCGGCCTTGCTGCCATCGTCAAAATAGATCGCCGAGCCGGGTGTGGGTGCGGGAGTATCCAGCGTAAAACCGCCTTCAAACACAAACATGCGTTTTTTCAGTTTGCCCAGATATTTCATGCGCGCGATGATTTCTTGGCCGGTGTAGCAGCCCTTGCTAAAGCTGACGGCACCCAATTCATGCAGGTTTAAATACTGCAGAATGAAGGTGTCGCTGCTCTCGGCAAACAGCTCTGGCAAACCCGCTTTACAGGCTTTCATCAGCCACGAGGGAGAGGCCTCGTTATTGATCTGCTCGGGTGGTGTTTCAGATAGCCATTCCAGCACGGGCGTTTCGGTGGGGAGGCGTTGCAGTCGTCCACCCGCATAGTCCTGCCAGGTATCCTGTTCCAGATCAGGAAAGTCGTCACTCACGAGGCCATAGGCTGCGATCTCTGGCGCTTTTTCCAATTCGCACTTAAAGAACACTTTGTACTTGTTCAAGTGGGCCATCAATCCTTCTAGCTGACTCTCATGCAGGCGCAGTAAGAATCCGTCTTGCCAGCGCTGAATGCGGAACAGCGCCACCATGCGGCCTTTGGGAGTATTGACGGTGCCGAAGCGCACCTCCTGATCTCCCAGAGCCTCCACATCGCAAGACGTCTGACCCTGTAAAAAACGACTGGCATCAGGCCCTACAACGCGTAAGTGCACATAGGGTAAGGGTGTAAAGACAGGTGCTTGATTCACGGGTGTACCTCGGTTGACGAGCTGGAATGTGGAAGTTTATTGAAGCGAAACAGCACGCGCAGGCGGCGCATGTGGTCGACATGGCTCACAGCGTTGCGGTGCAGCATCACACAGCGACGTCGATTTTCATTAGACTGGAGTACCAGAATACAAAAATTGCCAAGCTGTATTGAATCGCTGTGTATATGCGCACTGCTGGTTGTACCGTTGCGACACCAAGCTTGCGCCTTGTCATCATTGATGTGCAGTCTCACGATGCTGTGGGGAAAAATTCGCAGGGCCTCATCGAGTATGAGCCACAAGGTCGCCAAGCTAACGACTGCTGAAAGAACACCCAACCAGATACCCGGGGCGCTACTTTGGTGGATCAATAAGAACGCGGCCGCTGCCGGCAGGGCAATAATGAGAAGGCTTGCCAGTGATGGCTTGAGGTGCAGATCAATCGGGCTGAACACGGTCTAATATGATTTTGACAATACGCGCCAGGTCCGCATCTTCGGGAACGGATTTCTGCATCACCCAGTTGAACATATCCTGATCTTCACAGTTCAGTAGCTTGCGATAACGGGCCTGGTCTTCTTCAGGCAAATTAAAATAGGCTTCTTGTAAGAAGGGAACCAACAATACATCGAGCTCCAGCATGCCGCGGCGACTATGCCAGAAAAGCCGGTGGTATTCGTCGCGTTGTTCAGGATTCAGGTTGGCAGGAACTTGGGACATGCTGCGTCTCTTTACTTCATGATTGGACGCAGCATTATAGGGGGAGCTTGGTAGGCTCCTCAAGACTCGGGTACGGCATGTATCAACTTTATTGAGCGCTATCGTTCAGGTTCGGGCCGAAGAATAGTGGGATTCAAGGTAGTTCACCTTCAATGCGTCCAGCGACGACATTTCCCATTCTATACGTTCCGACTGTAGTTTAGTGCTACGCGTCGATGCTTCCGTTTTTTGATTTGCTTGCTGTAACTGCGTGCGAGCGTATTCTTTTTGTTTTTTCATCCTGTCGCATCCTCCGTTCTCCTAGAGCATTGACGATGTTACGCCCTTGCTGAGTAAAAAACTTCCAAATATTGAACGCTTGTTAAACTTTTTGGTTCTTAAAGTGTGATGCTAGTCGCAATAAGAAATGAATCGTGGTTCACGGTTTCGATTTTGGCGGAGAGCGATTATGCTGCGGTGCAGTGAGCGAACAATAAACCGATTGTGTGGAATAAGAATCAACGCAATGTCTACAACCAAGCAAGCGTGGTTTGTTTATATCATAGAGACCCGTTGTGGTCTTCTTTACACTGGCATTGCCACCGATGTGGCGCGCCGTTTTGAAGAGCATCTCGCGCGTTTTGAGGGCCATACCAAAAAAGGGGCGCGCTTTTTTAACGGGCGAGAGCCTGTTGCCATTCGGTATCAGGAAAGATGCGCGAATCGCAGCGCCGCATCGATTCGCGAGGCCCAGATTAAACGTTTACGCGTTGCGCAAAAAAGAGCCCTGATGGCAGCAGGTTCCGTTACTTAGCTCCTCTTTCTATTGCTGGCGCCATGCGTGAATGACCCGTATGGCACGACTCCAAAACTGCGCGTTGCGCTCAAAACATTGCCTGAGTTATAGTGCGCCGCATTGTAATGTGAGTCCTTCGTGACGGAATTTCGGGCGTGATTTTTGGCAAACTGACAGCAACAAATGTGCAAGGCCCTCGCCACAGTCTGCGTGTGTACTGTGTCGCTTTGCTCTGCTCGGGGCTGGTCCATGCTGCGATGTTTGCGCCAGAGTGGTGGCAACATGAGGCGTTGTCGCTGGAACGTACCAGTCTCAATGTATCGCTCAATGTGAGTGCCTATACCGACGAAGCGAATACGGCCGCGGCAGCTGCGCCCGTGCCATTCGAAGCTAAGTCGGCGCAACAAACGCCACGTCTCCCTGCAGAAACCTCTGTACCCGTGCCACAAACAAAACTGGTAGCAAAGCCGCCGCTCTCCCACGTAGAAGAAAATGCACCACCCAGCCCGGTGGTGCTCGCCAGAAAAACAGCATCGGCATCGCCCATGGAGAGCAGTGAGCCTGTCGCAGACACGTTGCAGCAAGCATCTTTCGAACAGGAGCAATCTGCACCTATGACTGTCTCCGTGGCTGAGCCCGTTACGCCGCCAGTTTTTATGCCGCCATCAGCGGGCGCTCCACAACCTCCAGTGTCGCCAGCTCCCATCGAGAGCTCAGCGCCGGTTGTCAGTCCGCCAGCCTTTCGTATTGGTTCGGCACACAATCCCGATCCCGTTTACCCTGGTATTGCACTGCGTCGAGGATGGCAGGGTGAAGTATTGCTTGGGGTAGAAGTCGATACGGATGGTCGTACGCGTTCGGTTGAAGTACTCTCCTCCAGCGGTTATTCCGTGCTCGACAATGCAGCCCTCAAAACCATTCGTGACCAATGGGTATTTCAACCTGCGCGCGAAAATAACATTGCCGTACTGGGTTATACCCGAGTGCCGGTGCGCTTCGAGTTCAACTGAACCGGGTTTGCCTATTGCGCCGTTTATCGCGCACTTCTTGACTTAGGCAGGGTGCGCGCATAAAGTACCGCGCCTGTTCCAGGTGTTCCTGCGGCCAATCGCCAATGGAATGAAACGGGAAGTTGGTGCCTCGCGGTTGCTTCATCCAATCACGACTATTCCAACGCTGCCCCCGCAACGGTAATTGAGTCAACAGACAACATCCCTCGCCACTGTGCTAAAGCATGGGAAGGCCATTGTCTGGATGCATACGCATCGCTCATAAGCCCGGAGACCGGCCTGTAACCAGATAACCGGTATTGCGGAGGGCGATGCGGCGGAATCAGGAACTCTTCACAAGAAAGCTCTGTGTCTGCCCCACCGTAAAACCATTCAACACGACAAATGAATGTTGCGCGGGTGTGCGCTGTTACGGAGTAAGCATGTTAAAGCTACGCAAAGTCCTGAATCCTGGGCTTGTTTTCTCACTTGGTCTTGTGGCCACGTCTTCTACCCTGGCTGATGAAGCCACTGATACCTTTGATACGGTTGTTGTCACAGCAACGCGTACAGCCCAGACCGTGAATCAATCTACTGCAAGTGTGCAGGTGATTGACCGTGCCGAGATTGAGCGTTTGCAGGCTCGTTCCGTACCGGACTTGTTACGGGGTATGCCTGGTGTTCAAATCACCACGAATGGAGGGCGGGGCAAAAGCACCTCGTTGTTTGTGCGGGGTACAAACTCTGATCATGTTCTGGTGTTGATCGACGGCGTTAAAGTGGGTTCGGCAACCTCAGGTACCACGCCGTTTCAGGACCTGCCCATCGACCAGATCGAAAGAATCGAAATTGTGCGCGGCCCGCGTTCCAGCCTTTACGGTTCTGAGGCCATTGGTGGGGTAATCCAGATTTTCACTCGGCAGGCAAAAGACAAACCACGTGGCGGTGCCAGCGTGACCGTTGGTTCGGATGCAACGCGTGAATTCTCAGCCCATGTGTCAGGTAAAGAGCGTGGTTTCTATTACTCTGCGGGCGCAAGTGCAGTAACGACCAAAGGATACAATATATGTGCGCCTGAAGCTGCTTCAGGCGGCGGCTGCTGGACCAATGAACCGGATGATGATGCATACGAAAGTGAAGCGGTCCATTTGAATGCCGGCTACGCCGCGAGCAATGGAAGTAAATTCGGCGTGACGACAAAGTTGTCGCGCAATGAGTCAGAATTTGATGGTGGATTTGTCAATGAAGGGAATTCTGAGCAAAGTATTCTTGGTGTGCATGCCGATTTTGGTCTGCTGGATTTTTGGTGGTTAAAGTTTCAGGCTGCACGTAGCAAAGACTATTCTGATAACGCATTAAACGGCGTCCATCGCACCACGTTTAATACCGAGCGTGATACGGTGACGTTGCAGAATGACTTTTTGCTTCATGAGCGTATTCAGATTACTTTGGGCGGCGACTATCAGCGCGATGAAATTGCGACGGAAGATACGTTTTCCGAGACCCAGCGTGAAAATTTTGGAGGCTTTGCGCAAGCCTTGGTATCAGCTGAAAAATTCGAACTCGAAGTAAGCGCACGGCACGATGATAACGAGTTTACGGGAAACTCCAAGACAGGTGGCGTGGGTGTCGCGTATCGCGTTTCGCCAGGCCTGCAATGGCGCGCAAATTTCGGTAAAGCGTTCAAAGCGCCGTCTTTTAATGAGCTTTATTTCCCCTTCTTTGGCAACCCTGCACTTAAGCCGGAGGAATCCAAATCGGCCGAGATGGGCATTCGTGTTGCTGATGGTGGAACACAACTTGATATGGCAATTTTCAATACTGAAGTAGATGATCTCATCGTCTATGATGCGTCTATTTTTGCGCCTAACAATATTGACGAAGCAGAGATCAGAGGGCTTGAAGTGAGCCTGAAGCAGCGCATTTCGGATCAGTGGTCATTCGGAGCCAATCTCACGGCCCTGTCGCCGCGCAATGTTTCCAATGACGCGAATGATGGAAATCTGCTGCCACGTCGACCGCAACGCAGTGGCAAGGTTGAGCTCGATTACAACGCAGATGACTGGTCAATGGGGGGCAGTGTGTTCTTTGCCGGCAGTGCCTTTGATGATATTGCGAACAGCAATTCACTTGATCCATACCAGGTGCTCGACTTGCGTGCGGCGAAGGATCTCAATAGTGATTGGCAGCTACAGGCGCGTGTCGAAAATGTTTTTGATAGCTACTACGAAACTGCACGGCACTACATTCAGCCGCGCCGCAGTTTCTATCTGACCTTGCGTTATTCGCCCGAGTAAACCTCGCCAGACAGAGGTAGCCCCATGCCCACCTTAATGATCCAAGGCACTACGTCCGACGCTGGCAAGAGTACCTTGGTGGCGGGTTTGGGGCGTTGTCTGTTGCGTCGCGGTGTTGCCGTGGCGCCTTTCAAACCCCAGAATATGGCGCTGAACAGTGCCGTCACGCCTGAAGGTGGTGAAATCGGGCGGGCGCAGGCCTTACAGGCACAGGCCTGTGGTTTGGCACCGCACACCGATATGAACCCCATTCTTCTGAAGCCGACCACCGATGTGGGCGCGCAGGTGATTGTGCATGGCAAAGCCATGGGCACCATGCAGGCGGGTGCCTATCATCACTACAAAACGACCGCCATGGCGGCCGTGCTTAGTTCCCATCAGCGGTTGTTGCAGCGTTACTCGCATGTACTGGTTGAAGGAGCGGGTTCGCCGGCCGAGATCAACTTGCGTGACCGCGATATCGCGAACATGGGTTTTGCCGAGGCGGTGGATTGCCCGGTGATTCTCATCGCCGATATTGATCGCGGGGGCGTGTTTGCCCATCTGGTGGGCACGCTGGCGTTATTGAGCGAGAGCGAACAGGCGCGCGTGAAAGGCTTTGTGATCAACCGTTTCAGGGGGGATTACGCGTTATTGCGCCCGGGAGTCGAATGGCTGGAGCAATACACGGGGAAACCGGTATTGGGGACCTTGCCCTACTTGCATGGTTTGGAGTTGGATGCCGAAGATGCGCTGCCACGAGCACGGCAAGAGAAACCCCAGGCGAAGCTCAGAGTGCGGGTTCCTGCTTTACCGCGCATCAGTAACCATAACGACTTTGATCCCTTGCGTAGCCATCCTCTCATTGACTTTGCCTTCGTTGGGCCTGATCAGGCCTTTGACGGTGCCGACCTGATAATTCTGCCTGGTTCCAAAGCCGTGCGGGCCGATCTTGCCTGGTTGCGCGAACAGGGTTGGCAGGCCCATTTGCTGCGGCATTTACGCTATGGTGGTAAGGTGCTGGGCATTTGTGGTGGTATGCAGATGCTGGGGCAGCGTATTCGCGACAGCAAGGGGCTGGAGGGCGAGCCGGGATGTGCCGAGGGTTTGTGCTTGCTCGATATCGAAACCGCCTTTGAGTCAGAGAAAGTATTAACCAATCGCAGCGGCACGCTCTTGCTGAACGGGCAGGGGGCTACGGTCAGCGGATACGAGATTCACCATGGTCGTACTTGGGGGGGCGATATGGAGCGTCCTTTCATTCGGCATGCACAAGGGCTTGATGGTGCAATTAGCCGCGATGGACTGGTGGTTGGTACTTACTGGCATGGTTTGTTCGAATCGGCGGAGGCTTTGCAGTGCGTGCTCGAATGGGCTGGGTTAAAGCAGGCGCAGGCGCGCGATCATGCGGCCGTGCGCGAGCAGCAATTGAATCGTCTGGCCGATACACTGGAAACGCACCTTGATATGGACAAGATTCTACGGGTATTCGATGCATAAACGGGTGGCACTATCTCAGCGAGTACAGGCATGAAAACCCTGGTACTCGGTGGCGTGAAATCGGGCAAGAGTCGTTTTGCCGAAGCACTGGCGGCGCAGTCAGATGCCTCTGTGTGCTATATCGCAACGGCACAGGCCTTGGATGAGGCCATGGCACAGCGTATCGCACGTCATCAGGCACAGCGGCCAGCGCACTGGCAAGTGATCGAATGTCCCATTGATTTACCCGAGGCCCTGGTCGCATTGAGTGGCGCAGGCAAAACCGTACTGGTGGATTGTCTGACCCTGTGGCTGACTAATCTCTTATGTCGCCCCGAAGGCGCCGCGTCTCTGCAGCCGAATGTCGAAGCCTTAGTGCGCGCCGTGGCAGATTTTGACGGCTCGCTGATCCTTGTGTCCAACGAAACCAACATGGGCGTGATGCCGGTGAACGAGTTGGCTCGACGTTATTGCGACGAGGTGGGCGTATTGCATCAGCAGCTGGCGGCGTGTTGTGAGGCTGTGACGCTCGTGCTGGCCGGTTTGCCCCTGATGCTCAAAGGTGAACAGCCATGACAATGGTGGTTGCGCTGACCTGTCTGACTGCCTACCTGATGGATGCCGTGTTGGGTGAGCCCAAGCGTTTTCATCCCTTGGTCGGTTTTGGGCAATGGGCGAGCGAGCTGGAGCAGCGGCTGCATCCCGGCGAGGGGGCAGGCAGTGTGCTGCAATTTGCTTTGGGTTGTCTCGCCTGGTGTTTGGCATTGGCCATTCCCTTGATGCTACTGGTGATGGTGTTTGCGATCATGCCGGCCTGGCTCGACATCGCATTGGCGCTGGTGGTGCTGTATGTCTGCATTGCGCCACGCAGCCTGGTGGAGCATGCCGAGCTGGTCGCTGAGGCACTGGCGCGCAATGATCTCGACGCGGCGCGGCAGGCCTGCGGCATGATGGTGAGTCGCGATACGCAAAGCATGAACGAAACCGAACTGTGCAAAGCGACCATCGAAAGCGTGCTCGAAAACGCTCACGACGCGGTGCTGGCACCCTTGTGCTGGTTCGCCATCGCAGGTTGGGGCGGTGCGGTGATGTTTCGCCTGAGCAATACGCTGGATGCCATGTGGGGGTATCGCAATACGCGCTTCAACTATTTTGGGCGTTGTGCCGCCCGCTGCGATGACGTGCTTGGCTTTATTACCGCACGCGTGACGGTACTGTTATATAGCCTGCGTAACGGGGCGGCGATCAAGGCCGCGTTGGAACAGGGCGGTCATTGGGAAAGCCCAAATGCGGGACCGGTGATGGCAGCGGGCGCGGCGGCCTTGAATATTTCACTAGGTGGAAATGCCCGTTATCACGGAAAAATGAAGCAGCGGCCGGTACTCGGGCAGGGACCCGAACCCACTGCCGCCGACATAGGCCGGGCACTGAAACTGGTGCGCGACGCCTATCGCGCATTGTTGCTACTTGTGCTGATTGTGGCGGTGGTGCTATGAATGCTGCACCGAAGCCTCTGATGCAGGTGAGTAATCTCGGCTGGCGCGTCGCCGACAAAACCATTCTGAGCGACATTTCCTTTCATATTGAGTCGGGGCGGTTTGTCGGCTTGCTGGGGCCAAATGGAGCCGGTAAATCGAGTCTCATGCGCTGCATGTATCGCGTGATTCAACCCAGTGCCGGGCAGGTGATGCTGGCCGGTAAAGATATCTGGCAGCAGTCGGCGCGCGCAGTCGCGCAGCAGGTCGCGGTGATTGTGCAAGAGCATACCGAGCACTTCGGGTTGCGGGTGCGCGATGTGGTGGCAATGGGGCTGATTCCCCACAAGCGTCTGTTTGAGTGGGAAACGGCCGCAGAACGTGATCAGATAGAGCAGGTGATACAAGCGCTTGATCTGATCGCATTGGCAGACCGCCCCTTTGCCCAGTTATCGGGCGGCGAAAAACAGCGATGCATGTTGGCGCGTGCCATGGTGCAGTCGCCTCAGCTCTTGATTATGGATGAACCCACCAATCACCTTGATGTGCACTATCAGATCGAGCTCTTGCATCAGGTACGAGAGATGGGTGTGACCGTGTTCGCCTCGTTTCACGATCTCAATCTGGCCGCAGCATTCTGCGATGAGTTACTGGTACTGGATCAGGGCCGTTTGATCGCACAGGGGAAGGCGGGCGAGGTACTCACCGAAGACCTGATCAGCACGCATTTTCGCACCTGTGCAGTGGTCGATGAGCACCCTCTGCATGGTCATCCGCGAGTGACTTATGCCTATCATGGAGCGGCGCCCGATGAGAACTGATGCCGCCCGTCTCGTATTGTTACTGCTAGCGGGCGGCGTCGCCATCGTCGCGAGTCTGGTATTGGCCGGTGGTTTTGGTGCCACCGAGATTGGCTATGGCGATGTGCTGGCGGCCTATTGTCAGTTATTGCACGGCGACTGTGAGGTCGATGCAATTCAAGCACGTATTATTAACGACCTGCGTTTACCACGCGCCATGTTGGCCTTACTGGCCGGCGCGGGGCTTGCCTTGGCGGGTGCCGTGCTGCAAATCGTTACGCGTAACCCACTGGCCGATCCTTATCTTTTTGGTATTTCTTCGGGGGCCAGCTTTGGCGCAGTGCTGGTGATCGCCGCCTTTGGTATCGAGGGTATGGCCAGTGGCTGGAGTATCAGTTCAGGTGCCTTTGCCGGTGCGGCGTTATCTGTGTTGTTGGTGATTTCGCTGGCCGGGCAGGGCGTGCAGGTAGAACGCATGCTGCTGGCCGGTGTGGCCGTCTCGTTTATGTTCAGTGCTGCCACCAGCCTGGTGTTATACAGTAGCGACCCGAGTGCCAGTGCCACTTTATTGTTCTGGACTCTGGGCAGTTTTAGTCGTGCCTCGTGGGCCGGATTGCTGGTACCAAGCGTGGTGATTGCGGCAGGGCTGCTTGTTTTTATTGCCTATGCACGCATGCTGCAAGGTGTGTTGGCTGGAGACGAAACGGCGAATGCGCTGGGTATTGATGTAAAGCGCCTGCGCATTGGTATGTTGCTACTGAGTTCGTTAATCACCGCTGTGCTGGTGGCGGCCTGTGGCGGCATAGGATTTATTGGCCTGATGATACCTCATATTGTGCGACGACTGATGCCAGCGCATACCGCACAACAACTGATTGCTACCGCTATATTTGGCGGCGTGTTCATGGTTTGGGTAGATGTGCTCGCACGCACCTTGATTGCACAGGCGGAACTACCGGTCGGCGTGATCACCGCCGCACTGGGAAGCGCTTTCTTTCTGCTGGTGTTGCGGCGCAGAGCCTGGAGCGACAGATAATGCTCGGTACGCAACCTGTTCACGGCGGACAACTACGCGAGGCCAGCGCGCGCTACGGTATCGCCACCGAAGCTTGGTTCGATTTATCGACGGGCATTAACCCCCATGCCTACCCGGTTCCTGACATACCCCAAGCGGTTTGGCAGGGCTTGCCGTATGAGATGGGGGGCGCATTGACCGCTGCGCGCGCATTCTACGGCGTGGCTGATTTGGCGCTGACGCCGGGTTCGCAGTGGGCCATACATCATATGCCCAAGGTGCTGGCACAGGCGGGCTATTCAGTGGATTCCGTTGCCTTGCCGCGTTTGGCCTATGCGGAGCACGCCTACCACTGGAGTCGGGCGGGCGCTCGTTTGCGTTATTACGATGCTGTGCCGCAAGAGCAGGATTTGGCGCAGGCAGATGTGTGTGTGGTGATCAACCCCTGTAACCCAACGGGAGCCTTGCTTAGCCAATCGCAATTGCTGGCCTTGATAGAATTGGCGGCGCGCCACCAATGCCTGTTACTGGTTGATGAAGCCTTTATCGATGCTACGCCGGATCAGAGCGTGATGGCGCACGCGGCGTATTCGACCGGGCTGATAGTGTTGCGCTCTTTTGGCAAGTTTTTCGGTTTGGCAGGTATTCGGCTGGGGGCGATCGCCGCGCCTGCCCGCATACAACAAGCACTTGAGACCTTGCTGCCGCTCTGGTCTCTAACCGGGCCAAGTCTGTATGTGGCGGAACGGGCCTACGCCGATGTGTCGTGGCAGATTGCTATGCGGCAACATCTGTTACATCAGACGCAGCGCCTACGGGCTCTACTAGCGCCGGTTGGCGCCTCGCAACTGCGTGGCTGTGCTCTGTTTCAAACCCTGTACTTTGATCGTGCCGCCGATGCCGATGCGCTGATGGAGGCACTGGCACAGCGCGGTATTTTAGTGCGGCGGATCGAGAACAGCACATTGGTGCGAGTGGGCTTGCCGAGGGACGATGCGCATTGGCAACGGCTAGCAGAGGCATTGGCGCACGATGTTGCGATGACAGAAAAGGAGTGTGTGTGAGACGGCTTAATGTCCGGTTGTTTAGGCTTGGCCTCGTGTTTATGGGCTTGTTCTTCAGTATGGCCCACGCAGACGAGACTTATCCGCAGCGCATTGTGGCCCTGTCGCCCCATTCGGTAGAAATGCTGTTTGAGTTGGGGGCAGGGGAGCGCATTATCGCCACCACGGAATATGCGGATTTTCCCGAGGCGGCCAAGGCAATCCCGCGTATTGGCGGGTATCACGGTATACAGATTGAACGGGTGATGGCTCTGCAGCCCGATTTGATTATTGCCTGGGATGGCGGTAATCCTGCGCGCGATTTGCAGCGTATGGAAGAGCTGGGTTTGCCGGTTTATCGCAGTCACACCGAAGCGCTGGCCGATATTCCCGTCGCGCTTGAAAGTCTGGGTGAGCTGCTGGGGCTGGCTGAGCAGGGGCGTGCTGCGGCTGCCCGGTTTAAGGAGAAGTGGCAGGCCATCCGCGACCAGCATGCAGATAAACCGCCGGTCCGGTTTTTCTATCAGTTGTGGGCCGATCCGCTCAAAACCATGGCGGCGGGTAGCTGGATTAATGAGTTATTAACCAGCTGTGGTGGGATCAATATTTTTAACCAGCCAGACTGGGATTACCCTCAGGTGAGTACCGAAACGGTTTTGCTGCAAGCACCGGAGGCGATTATTGTGCCTTCGCACCATGGGCGAGCCATTGATATTACTACCCAGTGGGGCGCCTGGCCCGAAATCCCGGCCGTCGCCAATGGGCATATTTATTTTATCAACGGTGACTGGTTACACCGTTTTTCCACGCGCGTGATTGATGGCATGCAGGCGATCTGCAGTGCCTTTGACAAGGTGCGAGCGCAGCGTCAATCACATCTCAGTTCAGCAACAGGTAATAAGTAGCATGAGTGATCAGGATAAAAACGAAAGCCATAAGAAAAAAATGCAAAAGCAGAAGGAAAAGGTCGATGCCCACATCGCCGCTGCCAGTACCGAGCGCGGCGTACTGCTGCTGTTAACCGGTAATGGCAAGGGCAAGAGCAGCTCCGGCTTTGGCATGGTGTTACGTGCCCGGGGTTACGGCCATAAAGTGGGGGTGGTGCAATTTATCAAGGGCGCGCAGTTGTCGGGAGAGGAGATCTTTCTTAAAGAACACATGCCCGAAATAGACTTTTACCAGATGGGTACCGGGTTCACCTGGAATACGCAGGATCGTGAGGCCGACATCGCGGCAGCAGAAAAAACCTGGGCGGTCGCCGAGAAAATGCTGGGGGATGATTCCTACAATCTGGTTTTACTCGATGAACTTACTTACATGCTGGCCTACAAATATCTCGATGAAGAACGCATCCTGAAAGCCCTGCGTGAGCGGCCGGAAGCCATGAGCGTGGTGGTCACCGGGCGCGGTGGTGGCTCGGCCTTGAAAGAACTTGCCGATACCGTGTCAGAAGTAAAAGAAATCAAGCATGCCTATAAGGCAGGAATTAAAGCGCGTCAGGGCGTCGATTATTAACAAGGTCTCAGGTTGAAATGGGGCAGTTTGCGGAGTTCTGCCCCCCCCCACTCATGCTTAAGGTTTAGGACGCGGTTTGCTTCTCAACGAAATCTTTAAGCACGCCTTCGAGCTGTTCGAGACTTGTTTTTAAATCTGACCAGTAACGCGCGACCAACGCGCGCTTGCCATCTTTTGCTGCCAGCTCAAGTTCGAGTGAAAGCTGTGCGACTTCATCGCCTCCCAAATTAGACGATGCGCCCTTCAAGGTATGGGCGTAGTACTTTGTTTGACCAAAGTCTTCCTTCTCGATCGATTCATTTAATGAAGTGAGCAGGGCTGGAAGGTCTTCCAGATAGGATTGCACGACTGTTTTGAGCAGGTCTTCGCGGTTCATCATTCTTTCCAGTGCCCGGGATTGATTCCAGACATTGGTCTGGTTTTGGGGTAACTCTGGTGCTTCTACTTCACCGCCGATATGTGTCACGAGGCCAAGCCAGTGCTCCAGTTTGCGCTGCAGTTCTGTCGGATCGATGGGTTTACTAATGTAGTCACTCATGCCGGCTTTTAGGCAGCGCTCGCGATCGCCCTGCATTGCGTTGGCCGTCATGGCGACAATGGCAATATCGTGATAGACGCTTCCGGCGCGGCCCGAGCGAATTTCCTGCGTGGCCTCAAAACCATCCATTTCGGGCATCTGGCAATCCATGAAAACAATGCTGTAGTGGGCACTCTCAACGTGTTCGCGCATGAGTTTTACGGCTTCGCCACCGTGATTCGCAACATCCACAACCACGCCATAACTTTTAAGAAGGGTTTGTGCCACAACCTGGTTAGTGTGGTTGTCTTCTACCAGTAAGACCCGGTGCTTGCGTCCAGAAGGGGTGGTGTCGGCAAGCGGATGTTGCGAGCTTGTAGGGCTGTGTTCCAGTTCTTCCTCGGCCGGGGGGGCGTTCGCATTCATAACGATGTGCAAGCAGTGCTGCAAGTCGGACAGGGTACAGGGCTTGGGAAAGCTGTAGTTAAAGCCCATAGTCCGAAAGTAGGGAGCATTGGAGCGTTGTGCTACGTCGGTCATTAATACCAGGGTGTAGTCCCGGTTTTCCATTGTCTGCTTCAAACGTTTGCCCAACTCGATCCCGTCTTCTTTACCCAGGTATTGATCAACAAGGATGAGTTTGGGTGACCACTCCGAGACCGTTTCGAGCGCTGTGCGTGCCTGTTCGGCGAGTTTTACATCGGCACCCCATTGTTGCAGATAGTGACCAATACTGCGGGCAGCGGCTGGGTTGTCGTCGATGACGAGCACCGGTAGGTTGTTTAGATCGGTGTAGTGCAATAGTTTACTGGGGGTGTCGAGCGCATTCAGTTCCACTTCAAAGCTGAAGGTGCTGCCTTTACCGGCATGGCTGGAGGCGTTAATCATGCCCCCCATCAGTTCGCACAATTGTTTACTGATGGATAAGCCCAGACCGGTGCCGCCAAAGCGTCGGGTAGTCGAGCTGTCTGCTTGGGTGAAGGCATCAAAAATATGTTCAAGCTGTTTGGTGGGAATACCAATGCCCGTATCTTTAATCGAACAGATCAAACGGCTGTAGCGACCTTGTCCGCGCAACAGGTCGGCGGTGACCACAATTTGCCCCTGTTCGGTAAATTTAATGGCATTGCCAATCAGGTTGTTGAGTATTTGGCGCAGGCGCCCCGGATCACCCTGCACCATGGGGTAGGTGACGCCAGACGAGTCGATAATTAATTCGAGGCCCTTGTCTTGTGCCTTTTGGGCAAAGCTCTCAATGCAGGTGCTGAGCAATTGTTGCAGGTCGAACTGTATGTTTTCGATGGTGAGTTTGCCGGCCTCGACCTTCGAAAAATCGAGAATGTCATTGATGATGTTTAGCAGGGAGTCGGCACTGTGCTTGGCTAGCTGGGCATGATGGCGCTGGTCCTTGTCGAGATCGGTGCCCAGTAACAGATTGAGCATCCCCATCACACCATTGATGGGGGTGCGGATCTCGTGGCTCATGGTGGCCAGAAAATCCGCTTTGAGGCGCACAGAATCTTCGGCTTTTTCTTTGGCCTCGGTCAGATAGCGTTCGGTTTGCTGGCGCTCTGTCACATCGATCTGCACGCCAAGATAATGCGTCAGGGTTCCGGCGTCGTCGAAGATA
>JAWWBW010000027.1:0-20961 GCA_033720775.1 Oleiphilaceae bacterium
GGTTGTGATATTGATTACTCCAGAGAAGGCGTCTGCGCCATACAGGGCTGAACCCGGGCCGCGGATGACATCAATACGTTCGATGCTTTTAATAGGCATACCACCCCATGCATTCCCTCTGTTGCCGTAGACGAGGCTGGTGATAGGGGTGCCGTTAATTAGTACGAGAGCTTGTGGGTTGGAGGTAGAGGTAATTCCGCGAATAATGTATTTGGGGAAAAAGCCGGATTCTCCCCGCGTTACATGCAAGCCCGGGACGGTTTCCAACACTTGATCCAGGTCGGTCGCCCCCATGGCTTTGATATCTTCCTGAGTAATGACCGTGGCTACCGCAGCTGCTTTATCGATAGGGGTTTGGGTGCCGGTGGCGATGCTGGTTAAACGTATTTTGCCCAATTCCTCTGGCGACATGCCCCAGAGTTCGCCTCCCTCAAAAGGGTTGTCGGCGATACTGCTCGCAGACGCTACACAGAGAAGTGCCGCATGCAGAAAATGGCGGTATTTGAGCATAGATTTAGCCCCGGTCTTTGTAGTTATGATTTTTTGGTATTGCTTCCCTTGCTAGGTTGCGCGCACGGGGCGAGATGGTTGGCATCCGGAATGGTGCCCGTGCGGCGGATGACGCTAAAAGTCCTTATTTATTATAGTTATAGCAGTTGAGGGGCTTAGCACAAGGCAATTTAAAGTGGTTTCGGCACATCGATGCCAAAGCCTTGGGCGTAGTCGATACCCATGCGCTTCAATCGCGCCAAAGTCGCCTCATCTTCGACAAATTCGGCAATGGTCTTCAGGCCTGCTGCATGACCTATTTCGTTGCAGGCTTTGACAATACCTTCGTCGATAGGCTCATTGAGCATATTTTTGACAAACGAGCCGTCGATTTTGAGGTAATCGACAGGAATGGTTTTCAGATAGGAAAACGAACTGAGGCCAACGCCAAAATCATCAAGAGCAAACTTAAAACCTTCTTCCCTAATTTCTGTAATAAAGTCGACGGCATCTGACAGTTTGGCGATTGCTGCGGTTTCGGTAATTTCAAAACAAATACGGTCAGGAAGAATATTGAATTCGCGCAGGTAGGTGCGAATGTCGTTGAAAAAATCTGCGTCACTGAGTGAGTTACCAGACAGATTGATGAAATATGTTCCTTTGTTCTGTCGCCCTAGACCGCTTTCATCGAGATACTTGAAAACATTGCGCACGACCCAGCGGTCCACTGAAGACATCATGTTGTATCGTTCAGCAGCGGGGATAAACAAGCCGGGTGGAACGCTCTTTCCCTCGTCCAGCAGGCGCACGAGAAATTCACATTGCTGGCCTTGTTCACCGTTACCTAGGTCAACCATTTCCTGCTTACACAGGAAAAAACAGTCGTCTTCAATCGCTTGTTTGATTTTAGTTGCCCAGTGCATTTCATTGCGCAGCTGGTCAAATTGTTTGTCCCCTTCAGCAAACCAGGTGGCCGTATCGC
Organism: Oleiphilaceae bacterium; assembly: GCA_033720775.1. GTDB lineage: Bacteria > Pseudomonadota > Gammaproteobacteria > Pseudomonadales > Oleiphilaceae > PZPK01. The sequence continues at coordinate 1,472 of JAWWBW010000027.1, forward strand.
GGCCCCGTTCTTTTGCGGCATAACAGGCAATGTCGGCAGCGCTCATCACCGCCTGGGTGGATTCGCTCTCTTTGCTTACGGGTACAATGCCAATGCTGATGGTGATAGAGAAGGGACGGCCATCCCACACGAATCGGTAGTCTTTGACTTCGTCGCGAATACGTTTAGACAACTGCATGGCATGCTGCTGTTCGGTCGATTCCAGCAAAATTGCAAATTCATCACCGCCCAGCCGCGCTAGCAGGTCCGAGTTACGCACCTGCTGCGACAACAGTATCGAGAGCTGGCGAATCAATTCGTCGCCAGCAATGTGTCCACAGGTATCGTTAATAATCTTGAACTGGTCAAGATCGAGGTACATCAAAATATAAGAGCGGTTGTGTGAGCGTGTGTTTTCGATGGCTTGACCCAGTCGCTCTTCGAACTGACTGCGGTTTGCCAGGCCTGTAAGGTTGTCGTGATAGGCAAGGTGAGCCAGGCTTTGCTCTGCTCGGCGCTTGGCATGTCTCGATGCACTTTCTCTAATTTCGCGCTCAATCGCTGGAATCAATCGCGCAAGATTATCTTTCATTACATAATCCTGTGCGCCTTCTTTCATTGCCTGAACGGCAGCCTCTTCACCGATCTCACCGGATACGATGATCACCGGCATGTCCGGGTCAAAGTTTTTTACCGTTGCTAGCGCATCTCGCGAAGAGTAACAGGGCATATTGTGATCGCTGATCACAATATGCCAGTCTTTTTCTTTCAGGGCTTGTTGCAAGGCCTCGTCGCTGTCGACACGTCTGTGCGATACGCGCATACCATGCCTTTTGATTTCTCTCAGAAGAAGAAATGCATCGTCTTCAGAGTCATCTACGATCAGTATATGGTAATGGTTAGCTGAAGGTTGCTCAGAGCGGTGGTGAAGTGTTGATAAGTACTGCGCTTGACTCATAAATAATCTTTAAATACCAATGAAAGATCGAAAAGTCGCCAAAAAACGCTGCTCCGTTAGCGAGTGGTTTTTCGCCACTCGTATGAGCCGGTATTTCTACTGGTTTTTTGGTTTCATGTGTTTGATTTTTATACTCTGACTTTCAGTCTAGTGGATAAAGCCGGTTTCTCAATGGCGAAGTGCGCCAAAAATGTTGTGAAATGTTTCAAGTAGAGAGTGTGACCCCGGACGCGTTTGTCTCGGCTTCAAGCGTAAAGAAGAATGTGCTGCCCTGCTCGGGTTGTGACTCTGCCCATATCCTGCCTCGGTGCCTTGCCACAATACGCCCAGTGGTGGCCAGGCCAATTCCGGTCCCCTCAAATTGCTCAGTAGAGTGCAGGCGGGTAAATGGTTTGAACAAGCGATCGGCATAGCTCATGTCAAACCCGCAACCATTATCTCGCACGTAGTAGACTGGCGGGTGTTTGCCCGCGATCATGCCTACCTCAATGTAGGTAGACGCTTGATTTCGGCTGTATTTCCATGCATTTCCGATGAGGTTGTCGAGCAGAATTTCGACTAGCTTCGGATCACCCTCTGCAATTAGCCCAGGGCTTACTTTAACGGTCACCTCGCGTTGTGGCTCGCTCTCTTTCAGTGATTCCAGAATTTGATGCGCCGCTTCGCTCAGGCTGAACCGCTGTTTGTCGATTTCTTTGCGGGTGACTCGTGATAGCTGCAGTAAGCTGGTAATCAGTTGCGACATCTTCTGACTGTTACTGCGTAATCTGGCGAGGTAATTCAGGCCGTCCTCATCAAGGTGCTGTGCGTAATCTTCTTCCAGAGCGCGGCTAAAACCATCTATTTTACGCAGGGGGGCTTTCAGGTCGTGCGACACAGAATATGAGAAGGCTTCTAATTCATGGTTAGCCATTTCCAGTTCCGCCGTGCGCTCTTCGACTTTTTTCTCCAGGTTTTCGGTATGCTCGGCAATCACGACGTTCTGTTCCGCGATGGTTTCAAGCATGGTGTTGAAAGCTTCAACCAGTTCGCCTATCTCGTCGTCGTGTTTTTTTTGAGCGCGGGGCGAGAAGTCGTGTTCGATGGTGACTTTTCGGGCGATGCGTTGCAGCTCAATGAGAGGGTCCGAGATAAAACGCTGCACATAGCGTGCAAACACCAGCGCGCCCAATACTGCAAGACTAGAGAGTGTGGCGGCCGAAAGAAGACTCGCGTGTATTTCCTGATCGAGTTGTCGGGTTGAGGCGCGAATATACACTTGGCCCTGCGCCTCGTCGGCAACCATGATGGGTTCGCTAACATGAAAATAGGCGCGCGAAAATGACTGCCCGTGCTCGGCTGGATGGGTGGGGCAGACAAACTGCATGGCGTCACGGGTGAAGTTTGCCAGCAGGATTTGGTCTCGATTGTAGATGCAAGCCAAAGTCACTTGTTCATGCAGTGAAAGGCTAGCCAGTGTTTCTGCCAATGCCAGTTGATCTTCAAATAGGACGGCAGCGTTGCTGCGATCAGAAATAATCTTGGCAATCGCTGTAAACTCATTGCTCATTTGTGTTTTGAATGACACATAACGCTGGTAAACAAATATGCTACTGATCAGCATTACACCGAGTAGGGTGCTCACAATGATCATGAGTGTGAGCTTGTTTTTAATCGACATGTTAACCAGGCTCTTCATGCTCATTTGATCACCTGGTTGGCTAACTCTAGCAGTTTTGAGCTGATTGATAGTTTGTCTCGTCTTGCAACGCCCAGATTGACATCAAATCGGATGACGTTACCCAGAGTGACGAATCCGATGGTGCCTCCTTCTTTCGCAAACTCTTCCAAGTCGCTGACGAGCAGTACGGGGTGTTCTTTCGTTGTGATCAGAATTTGTGACAGGTATTTTTTCTCGCTACGGGCCAAATAGATCACGGTGCAGTTGGTGGCTTCATCAACATCGTGTAATGGCATGACGCTCACGGTGCGTCCATGCAGTTGCAGCCCATTCAAAGGCATGAGTTTATCGTTGATCGGGTCTTTCCCGAATAGGCAAACCGTTAGCGCATCGGAATGATCGGGCGCTGGCCAAGTAACAAACTTAATGAAATTGTATAAATAGGCTGCTTTGATGTCGTATTCGGTTTTGGCTTGAAGGCTAAGCGAAAAAGACAGCAGCAAGACACCCGTCAGCAGGTGCCTGAAGTAGTGGTGTAGCAAGCTGGGCATCAATCCGTTGCGGTGTTTTCTGGGTTGTTGTTATTTCCGTAGACGCGCGCGTTTGCGCAAAATTCTTTGCCGACGGGGTATGGCGAAAGTTATTTTGTCAGCCGTTTGCGGCCTTCTGCTCTTTTTTCAGGAGACTTGTGTACTTTTTGCATAGGTCGAGAAATTTTGGTGTTGGGCCCACGTCTTCGTACAAGGGGTCGCCCATTTCATCCGTCTCGATGACTTTCTTGCCAGCAACATAAGGCATGCTGGTTTCCATTTCTTCCAATGCGGCCGAAAGTAATTCGGTGATGATTTCCGTTTTACTACGTTTGGGGTACATCTCTGCCAGTGCTGCTATCTTGGCGGCGTCTTCGATAGGTAGGCGCACGGCATACTCTTCGGTGGTCAGGGTGGCTTTCGCCTGTTTTTCCCAATGTTCCGCCAGTGCTTTAATTTTCATAGACTATCGATCCTTATTGTTGTTTGCTACTTTAACTGGGCTCGCAACCGCTGCAACAACAGGGATACAACAAATGTCCCTTACGGCGGCCGACAGCCAAGCCCATACTATAAAGTCTAGCTACAATCAGGCTGTTTGTGAGGCAAGGATTTGTATGCTTTTGTTAACGTCCAGGTGCCGTGTTCCGCACTTTTCAAAAGTATCGCTGACCCGAAGAAAAAAAGCATAATCATCTTGTTACATCGATCAATTATCAGGGATTCACTATGTCAGATATGCATCCGTCACTCAGAGAAAACATTCGCTTGCTGGGAGGAATACTCGGGGAGAATATCCGAGAGCACCTGGGGCAGAAATATCTCGATCGAATCGAAAATATTCGCTTGACCGCGAAGGCGGACAGGGATGTTGTAGACGGTGATGCCTCACCGGAATTAGTGGAGCTTCTGTCGACCCTCAGTGATGAAGAACTGGTGCCAGTAGTGCGTTCCTTCAATCAGTTTCTTAATTTGGCCAATATTGCGGAGCAGTATCATGGCATTCGCCGTAAAAGAGACGAGAAGGAAAGCGGAGTTGAGACATTTGATGAATTATTTACTCGGCTCAAAGCGCACGGAAAAGATCAGCAGGCATTGAGTACCCTGCTAAACGAGATGCGCATCGAATTTGTACTCACAGCGCATCCTACTGAAGTGACGCGGCGCACTCTGATTATGAAATATGATGCGATCGCGGAATGCCTGGCGGGCCTGGATCACAGTGATTTGACTGAGCGGGAGCGCAAGCAATTGCGCGAAAAACTGACGCGGCTTATTTGCGAGGCGTGGCATACCAACGAAATTCGAGAAGAGCGGCCAACCGCAGTAGATGAGGCGCGTTGGGGGTTTGCCGTGATCGAAAATAGTTTATGGCAAGCGCTGCCGGATTTTCTGAGAGAGCTCGATGCCGCCTTGGTTGATCAATTCGATGTGCAGTTGCCGCCAAATGCGAGCCCAATCAAGTTTGCGTCCTGGATGGGCGGTGACCGGGATGGTAATCCGAACGTAACGGCAAATCTTACGCGCGAAGTGCTTGCCTTGAGTCGCTGGATGGCCGCTGATTTATATTTGAGAGATATTAGTGCGTTGCTGAATCAGTTGTCGATGTGGGATTGTTCAGCTGCTCTTCGGCAGGAGGCCGATCGTCTGCTTGACCGCAATGCGCGTAATCGCAGCGAGCCTTATCGGGTGGTACTGGCTGAGTTGCGTCGGCGTCTGCTTTTAACGCGTGACTGGGCAGCCGCAAAAGCGCGTGGCGAGCACGCCGATGCATCAGAGGTACTCCTCGACAACGATGATCTCATACAGCCTTTGATGCTGTGTTATGAATCCTTGATAGATACAGGGTTGCCAACGGTCGCCAATGGCTTGTTGCTCGATACTTTGCGGCGTGCCAGCTGTTTTGGCTTGGAGCTGGTAAAACTCGATATTCGGCAGGATTCCGAGCGACATCTGGATGTCATGTCAGAGCTGACGCAGTTTCTAGACCTGGGTGATTATGCCTCGTGGAGCGAAGTACAAAAGCAGGAGTTTTTGCTGAACGAGCTTAAAAGCAAGCGCCCCCTGATTCCAAACAACTGGCAGTGCAGTCCCGAAGTAAGAGAGGTGCTCGATACCTGTAAAGTTGTGGCAGAACAGCCCCAATCGGCGTTGGGTTCTTACGTAATTTCTATGGCAAGTTCTCCTTCCGATGTGTTGACCGTTATTTTATTACTCCAAGAAGCTGGTATTAAACACAACCTGAAAGTGGTGCCATTGTTCGAGACCCTGGACGACCTGTCGGGCGCGGCTGAAGCGATTGATCGGCTGCTGTCAGTGTCGTGGTACAAAGACTATTGTCAGGGCCAGCAGCAAGTGATGATTGGCTACTCCGACTCAGCGAAAGATGCGGGACAAATGGCCGCTGCATGGGCGCAATATCGAGCCCAGGAATCGTTGGTTGAGGTTGCGGAGCGTCACGCTGTGAAACTCACTTTGTTTCATGGTCGCGGCGGCACTGTCGGCCGGGGTGGAGGTCCAGCCAATCGCGCCATTCTGTCGCAACCGCCAGGTTCGGTAAACGGCAGTTTTCGCATTACTGAACAGGGTGAAATGATTCGTTTTAAGTTTGGTTTACCTGCCGTCGCCAAACAGAGCTTCAAGTTATATGTGAACGCCGTGGTAGAAGCCAGCTTGATGCCACCGCCGCAGCCCGAAGATGACTGGCGGGAGCTAATGAATGAATTGACCGGTATTTCCTTGCGCTCCTATCGCGGCGTGGTGCGCGACAACAAGGATTTTGTGGCTTATTTTCGTGCTGCCACGCCCGAATCTGAGCTGGGAAAACTGGCACTGGGCAGTCGTCCTGCGCGCCGTAAAGTGGGAGGCGGGGTGGAAAGCTTGCGCGCCATACCGTGGATATTTTCTTGGAGTCAGATGCGCTTGATGCTACCAGCCTGGCTCGGCAGTGACGAGGCTTTGGCTCATGCCTTGGCACACCCGCAAAAAGCGGCGACCCTGCAGGAGATGCTCGCGAAGTGGCCGTTCTTCAAAACGCATATTGATATGCTGGAGATGGTGCTGGCCAAAGGCGATTATCGCATCGCGCGTTACTATGACCAGCTGTTGGCACCTGACACGCTGAAGCCGCTGGGCAGGCAACTGCGTCACCGTTACCGTGATGTGATTGACCTGGTTAAACGGATAAAAAATCAGCAGGTCTTGCTGGAGGATAATCCTATTTTTCAGGCGTCGATGCGTGTGCGTGCGCCGTATACCAATCCCTTGCACTATTTGCAGGCAGAACTATTACGTCGTGTCAGGCAGCTGGAAAACGACGATGGATCTTCGGAGACTGTAGAAACGGCATTAAAAGTGACGATGGCAGGTATTGCTGCGGGAATTCGCAATACCGGGTGATCGACTGCTAAAATTGCTTACAGAATGCCCTCAAACGCTTACCTTAATTTGTGCGCGTTTAGGCACTTTTACATGGAAGCTTAAGATCTAATAAGGATATTGCCCGATGACAGAGAGGTTGAAGAGTCCCGTGCCATTAGCCACCCGAATTCAACAGTTTTTGCACAAGTGTGCCGTACCTGGCCAACTGGTGCATCACGCACGGGGAGAAAACTGGAGTGATGTGGTGCTGCAGTCGGGTGTTGCGCCTGAACTCTGTGCCCGCGCTGTGCCTCTTATCGATCGAAGGGGGCCTGCCGTTGCGGTGATTCCGCACTTGGCCGAGCTTGATCTTGGCGTGGTGAATAAAGGGCTGGGAAGAAGCTTTCAGGAATTAGGGCATGGCCCTGCTGCCAAGTTGTTTAAAGACTGCGAGCCGGGCATGATTCCCGCTCTTGCCATGGCCTATGGCTTACCTGTTCTGCTTGATGCGAGCTTGCTGGACCTTGATCACGTGTATGTGTGCTCTGGTAGCCATAGCGCTTTGCTCAAACTCAATGGTGCATCGCTTGCGACAGCGATGCGCGGCGCGGTTAAGGTGCATATGGGGCGTTGGCCCGAGCAAGGCTCCTCCTCGGTGGCGTCGCATGCTGTACAGGAACGATCGCTTGCAACCATGTCGCTTGATCAGGTGGCGCGCAAGCTGGAACGTGTCTATAAGCTCCCTCCCATGCCTGATACTGCCATGCGTATTCTGCATATGGTTAATGATCCCGAAGCAAGTGTTGCGGAACTGGCAATACTGATCGAGCGTGATCCAAGCTTATCGGCTCAGGTCATGCGCTATGCGCGATCCGCTCTATTTGCTTATCGCGGCGAACTGAATTCCATTAAAGACGCCATTAATATCGTGCTCGGTTTTGATCGCGTCTCGCAATTGGCAATGGGAATCGCCGCTTCTCAGGCATTTAAAATTTCCGGTTCTGGGCCTTTGGGCTTGCAGGCATTTTGGCGACATGCGCTTAATTGTGGCGTGTTAAGTCAGGCGCTCGCAGTATTAGCCAAACCGGAGTTTGAATTGTCTGAGCAAGAAGCCTATCTCTGCGGATTGCTGCATAACTTTGGAGTGTTGTTGATTGGGCATCTTTTTCCGCCCGAGTTTAAAATGCTGAACAAGTTACGCGAAAGTGAACCAGAGGCGGCGATGTCAGACATCGAACAACAGGTGTTTGGTATAGGCTCTGCTCAAGACTTTATCGCCATGGGCCATGGTTCCATGGGAGCCATTCTGCTTAAGCTTTGGGGCTTGCCTGAAGCGGTCATAAAGGCTGCAGCTATGCATCAGCAACCAGCATATGAGGGTGAACACGCGCTAATGGTGCACATTGTTCAGCTGTCAAACTGCTTGTTGGCGGAATATGGCATTGGCGATGAACCTGCCAGCGAAGCCATGCTGGATCTGTGCGGGCAGCTGGGTATTGCGCCCGAGCAAGCTCGCGAACTGGCTGCCGTAACCGTTGAGCAGTGTCAGAGTCTTGATGCCTTGGTGAGCGATATCGCTGCCTGATCCCCTTCATTATTACCCATTGTTTTTATGCAAAGTCGCGTGTGGTCTTTTACACGCGCAGCCTTGGCCTTATAATGGCGCCCTTTGGCGTATCGCCAGCAACTGATTTCGTCACCGCAGCGCAAGGCTGCGGCGTCTAATACCATTCATACATGCGGGACAAGCCTGGCTTGAAATTGAAGTATCCCGGACTATTGCATGATGAGTGGTACAGCGCGTCGAGCTGGACATGTCGGCGCAAAACCGCTTTCAAAGCTAAAAGAGAAAATGGAGACAGGCATTTATGCGAATCATCCTATTAGGCGCTCCCGGCGCTGGTAAAGGTACCCAGGCCAAGTTTATTACCGAAAAATACGGTATCCCGCAGATCTCAACTGGAGATATGTTGCGTGCGGCGGTAAAAGCAGGTACCCCGCTGGGCCTTAAGGTAAAAGAAGTGATGGCTTCGGGCGGTCTTGTCTCTGACGAAACCATCATTGAGCTGATTGACGAGCGTATTCAGCAAGAAGATTGCAAAAATGGCTTCTTGTTTGATGGGTTTCCTCGCACCATTCCCCAAGCGGAAGCGCTCAAAAAGAACAATATCGATATTGATGCTGTGGTTGAAATCAGCGTAGACGATGAAGAAATTGTGAGTCGACTCAGTGGTCGACGCGTACATGAAGCCAGCGGCCGAATCTATCATCTGAAATATAATCCTCCTGCAACCGCGGGCAAAGATGACGAAACCGGAGAGCCTCTCGTTCAGCGCGAAGATGATAAAGAAGAAACTGTACGCAAGCGCCTGCAGGTTTATCATTCTCAGACTGCGCCACTGATCGATTATTACTCTGCCTGGGCCGATAAGGGTGACGACAAAGCACCTCGATATATTAAGGTGGATGGCGTGGGTGAAATGTCAGAAATTCGAGATCAAATCGTTCGCGGGCTTGACGCCTAAACATCACAAAGGAGTGTCGGGGTAGGAGCACGGACTGTGGCGCGTATTTTGGCACTCGAATCTTCCGCAGAGCTATGTTCGGTCGCTGTACTCGACAATGAACGTGTACTCGAGCGTACCGAACGTGCTCCCAGGCAGCACGCGCAACTGATCTTGCCTTTTGTTGAGGAGCTGCTTGATCAAGCAGCGCTCTCTTTGAATCAGCTGGATGCCATTGCGTTTGGTTGCGGCCCTGGTTCTTTTACAGGTTTGCGCATCGCAGCGGGCTTTGCCCAAGGTCTGGCGTTTGGCGCGCAAAAGACGGTTATCCCGGTATCCAACCTACGAGCACTCGCTTTTTCAGCCGCTAAAATACATGGGGCAGGACACTACTTGGCGTGTATTGATGCACGCATGGATGAAGTCTATTGGGCGGGTTACTCGGTGGTGATAGACCGCGACATTCCTGTTCTCAAATGTGTGAGCAAGGAGCAGGTATCGCCTCCTGAGCAATTAAAACCGCATGAGTTGAACACTAATCTCGTGGCAGTCGGGAGCGGCCTTGCATTCGCAACACGCTTTCCATCAGATGTTCGCGAGCGACTGGCCATCACCGACGATTCCCTTTATGTTTCCGCTAAGACGCTTGCTGAGTTGGCTGCTAGCGACTTTGAAAACGGTTTGGCGTTGAAGCCAGCTGAGGCGCAACCAAGTTACATTCGTGACGAAGTCGCCTGGAAAAAGCTACCGGGTCGATAGCAATCTAACTTTTTAATTGGAGTCATGCCGCATGTCTTGGTGGGAAGCCGTTATCTTGGCATTAATTCAGGGCTTAACCGAGTTTCTTCCTATCTCGAGTTCGGCGCATCTCATTCTCCCTAGCCAATTACTTGGATGGCAAGATCAAGGACTCGCCTTTGATGTTGCGGTACACGTGGGGACCTTGTTCGCAATCGTCTTGTATTTTCGCAACGATATTCGAAGCCTGCTTGTTGCTTGGACAACGTCGATTATTAAAAAACAGCATACCGATGACAGTCGCCTTGCCTGGTTGATCATTCTCGCGACGATACCCGCTGGCCTGGCTGGTGTGGTGTTTGGTTCGTTTATTGAGGCGCATTTACGCTCGACCGCCGTGATCGCGGCGACGACGATTGTTTTTGGGGTTGCGCTTTGGTGGTCGGATCGTGCCGGATCACGCAAGAAGCACCTTCAGGCAATGAACATGAGTGGCGCTATCTTGATCGGTCTGGCGCAGGCTCTTGCATTGATTCCGGGCACTTCGCGATCGGGCATTACCATGACCGCTGCATTGCTGCTTGGGTACACTCGCGAAGCTTCGGCACGCTTTTCATTTTTGCTGTCGGTGCCTCTCATCACGGCTGCAGGTTCTTTGAAGACTGCAGAGTTGATCGAAACAGGGAGTGACAGTGACTGGTCGTTGATTATGGTGGGTACGCTGGTTTCCTTTGGTAGTGCGTACCTTTGTATTACCGCGTTTTTGCATTTTCTGGAGCGCATTGGTTTTACCCCTTTTGTTATTTACCGCTTGCTCCTGGGTATGATTCTGCTTTTGTTACTCTGGTGAACAATTGTGTCAGCCTATGGATACGAGCCGTTTTATCCACTATAAAATAGACGTAGAATCGTTTTTATTTGTTGAGCTTTGTATCGGTCAATGCGATGGAAGTGAATAGCAACCCCTTAAGCATTCAGCCGGCCATCAGGCAGCGTCTGGATCGTGCGGCGGAAGAGCGTCAGGCAAGGGAGCAGGACACGCAAGATCGTTCTGCCTCAAGGGCGCGTTCAGAGCGCACACAGATCGATAGTGAAGCACTGGTTCAGCGTGGCGAAGCGGTGCAGGCTCAGCGCGCATTAAGAGTCGATAACGCGGGTAACTTTGATCTCTCAACGCGCAATGCTTTACAAAGTTATCAGCAAACCCAGGAAGCCTCAGAGCCTCAAGAGCAGGGCGTTCTCGCGGGTATTGACCTGTACGTATAACGTTTATGTCCTCACCCCTTTCGGCATTACTTGCCGTAACCATTACTGACGAAGCCGAATCCAGCAAGGCATCTCTTTTTGCGAAACGGCACGCGCTTACTCTCGTTAATGACACAAAGCATTGTGCTCAGCCTTATGTGTTGGAGTTTCGCGAAGGGGCATATCGATTGCTACAAACCGGTAAAGGGAGCCCGGGCCCAGTTTCTGCCTCGTTTTTGCAGGGCAAAGTGGCGCATCGACGCCAATTTGGTGGAGGGCAAGGTCAGCTCATAGCCAAAGCAGTGGGGGTGCATCCGGGGATTCGACCAAAGGTATTGGATGTCACTGCAGGCTTGGGGCGGGATGCCTTCGTTCTGGCGACGCTGGGGTGTGAAATAACGCTGATAGAACGCTCGCCAGTCGTGTATGAGCTGTTGGCGAGTGCGCTGCGAGAAGCACAATATTCAGAAGTCGCCGAGGTTGTTGCCCGCATGCAATTGCATAATGCGTCGGCAGCTAGCTACTTACAGACGGGGGCGGGGCATTTGGCCGACGTGATTTATCTGGACCCCATGTATCCACCGCGCGAAAAAAGTGCTCTTGTTAAAAAAGAGATGCGTGCCTTTCACGCATTGGTTGGCGCAGATGAAGATGCAGGGGCTTTGCTGCCGCTGGCCATGGAACGAGCACGATGTCGCGTGGTGGTCAAGCGGCCTCGTCTGGGTGAGCCGCTTGGCGAATTAGAGCCGTCATTGCAATTAAGCGGTAAAAGTGCGCGTTATGATATTTATACTATGCAAAGTCTGAATGTACTAAAGCACGCATCAAGCGTTTAGTGGGCATCCAAAATCAGTGTAAAGACGTCACCTGAATAATGGCCTGGCGCAGCTCTCCATTGAGTATCAGTCGGGCGTCATCAGCAATCTGCTCAATCTGCTCGTCATATATCAGTTTGCCGTGCTCGTCCTCGCGCAATACGTTTTTGTCCTGAAGTTTGCTGATGAAATTTCGGAACAGGGTTTTATCAAAAAACTCTGGAGCATTGAGTCCAAACAAAATCGACATGCGCTCGGCCATCTGTGTGCACTGTTTTTCGAGTTGTTCGGCATCGAGGTTGCCGGAGCCTTCTTTGATGAGCACTGCGATCACAATGTAATAACGTTCCAGTGTTTGCATGATGAATCGTGCCAGCACTGACAGCTGCACAAACTGACCGCTGCCAGGTTCGGGTCGAATCAGGCGCTCGCCTTCTTGCGATAATAGCTGGTTCTTGAGCATTACTTTTAACCAGCCATCAAACACGGCATCCACCTCATCACTTTCCCAAGGCAAAAAGTACTCTGAACGGATGTAGGGGTAGATCGCTCTGAAAATTTTATGCAGGCGGTTTCTATCAATGCTGCTGTGATTTTGAAGCAGGCTGGCAATCAGCGAGGGAATGGCGAAAAAGTGAATGATGTTATTGCGATTATAGGTCAGCATAATCGCGTTGCGGTCCTCGAGGCGAATAATGTCACCTAATTCATTGCGCTGGCGTTCTACAAAGCCCATGGTTTCAGCATACTCAAGCCAGTCGTAACCATCGCCTTCGGGAAAGCTCATATAGTCGCTGTAGGGCATTTGTTTAAGCAGGTCGGCAAAAGCCGTCATCAGATTAGCCAGAACTCTTGCGTCCATGGCGTGTCGCTGTGTTGAAAGCAGCACAATAGCCAGAAGATTGATGGGGTTGATGGCTGCGGCCTGATTAATGCGAGTGACAATTTCTAATGCGAGTTCGTCCACAACCTCTGGCAGCCAGTCGGGCTTAAAATCATCGCCGCCTTTATTTTGCTTCCAGTCGGGTTGGTGTTCGTCAAGGAATTTGCCCAGATAAATAGGTTCGCCAAAATTAACGCTTACCTTACCAAAGGACTTGCGGAGGTTTTTCAGCGACTTAAAGAGGCCAAAAACGGATTCTTTTTGCTTTTGTTTGCCGCGAAGTTCGCCAAGGTAGGTTCCACCCTCAAGGACTTTCTCATATCCAAAATACACAGGTACAAAAGCGATGGGTTTTTTCTGATCGCGTAGATAGGAACTTACAGTCATCGCCACCATACCCGCCCGCGGTGGCAATGTACGACCGGTGCGGCTCCGGCCGCCCTCAACGAAATATTCTACAGAGTAGCCGCGCTTGAATATTTCATGAATGTATTCTGAAAATACGGCGGCATACAGCTTGTTACCCTTGAAACTGCGTCGCATGTAAAACGCGCCGCCTCGTCTTAAAATGGCGCCGACAACCGGTAGATTCAGGTTATTGCCTGCGGCGATGTGAGGCACCATGATGCCTTCGGCGAAGAGCAGAGATGACAGCAGCAAATAATCAATATGGCTGCGATGACATGGTACATAGACCACCGCATGATCTTTGGTGACTTCCTGAACGATATCGACATGATTGGCGTTTATGCCGCGATAAATCTTATTCCAAAGCTTGTTAAGCATGCGCTCCAGAAAATGGATGGTCGAAATTTGCAGGTTGGATGCAATCTCGTCAGCGTATTTATAGGCTTGCTGTCGCGCCTTGGTCACGTCCATGTTTTCAGTTTCGGCCAGTTCGTCAATCGCTTCTTTCACGCGGGAACTGTTCACCAGTGTGTTCACCAGTGTGTAGCGGTGCGACAGATTGGGGCCAATCACGGTTTGGCGCACGCGTCTGAAATGCACACGTAGAATACGGGCCGTTTTGCGCGCCCCTCGATTCGGATCGTCAGGGCAGTCTTCGCAGATGTCACGCATCGACATAGGTTGGCCAAACTGTACGTAAGTGCGACGGCCGTGCAAGAGGATAATCAGGAATTGTTGCAGCGGGCTGGCAACCGACCAGCTTTCGGTGAGCAATAGTTGCAGCCAGGACTTTTCGCGGGTTGGAGCCCGGCCCCAAAACAGCGATACGGGAATCAATTGAACGTCGATCTCGGGGTTTTCGGCCACATCGTGCACGATTTGTTTGAGTCGTTGCGTAACAGTAGGACTTTGGCGTTTACGCAACCATTGGCCCTGCCGCTCATATAAAAAGAAGAAGGATCGGCGAACTTCATCGTCGCCTAACTGCAGTTTGCTCTGAGAGGAGGGGAGTCCGGTTCGCAGGCAGGCGTTTTCGAGTACCAGTCTTGCGGACAACGAGCTGTATTGCAGTACATAGCAGACAGGCTTGTTTGGATCGAGTTTGAGGGTTTCAGTGTCAGCGCCTTTGATTTCGCTGCGCACCCAAATAAATAGCAGCTTTCTCAGGACTGTGAACACCAACGAAGAGACTTTAAAAAAGCGGCTCATGTTCCAGGAACTTCCCAGCAAAAATTTGCGCCCTAGTGTACTGGCTTGCTGTTCGCCGAGTAAAGCTGTTGGCTTGTTTTCAGCTGCCAGACAGCACAGTGATTTCGGCCGCTACATGACCATGTTGCAAGGATGGAGTGTGGGGCCTTGAAATGACCTGTTGCCGCCTCTATATTGCAGTCGCAGTCTTAACGTCGCTTATAAAGTGACTGAATATAAAGGGCTTTTCACTTAGCGGTCGCATTCAGGACCCAACCAATAAAAATAGAGTAGATCATGATTAAAGTAGAAAACCTCAGTAAGTATTTTGACAACTTCTGTGCGGTCAATCAGATCAGTTTTACGGTGGATGCTGGCGAGGTGCTCGGGTTTCTCGGGCCTAACGGCGCGGGTAAATCTACCTCGATGAAAATGCTGACAGGTTTTTTGCAGCCTACCTCAGGAACCATCAGCATCAATGGTCATGTCTTACCCAAAGAAGCACTCGCAGCGCAAAAAGAAATAGGCTACCTGCCCGAGGGCGCGCCGGCCTATGCGGATATGACGGTTGCCGCGTCCTTGTCGTTTATTGGAAAAAGTCGGGGCTACAGCGGGGCGGAATTACAGAGTCGTATTGATCACGTGGTCGCTAAGGTTGAGTTAGATAGCGTGATGCACAAGCGTATTGAAACGCTTTCAAAAGGCTATCGCCGTCGCTTGGGGCTGGCTCAGGCGCTATTGCACGACCCCAAGATTTTGATTCTCGATGAGCCGACAGACGGACTTGATCCAAACCAGAAGCATCAGGTGCGTGAGCTGATTCGTAATCTGGCCAAGGATAAAATCGTGATTGTTTCTACGCATATCCTCGAAGAGGTCAGTGCGGTGTGTACGCGAGCCATGATACTTGCTGGTGGCTCGATTGTGTTTGATGGCACACCAGAAGAACTGGCGGCGAAGTCGGATTATCACAATGCGGTTGTCGTGCGCTTGAATCGCGTGCCTGAAGCGCTGCTGGATTCGATCAAGGCCTTGCCCGAAGTGCGTGAGCTGGAACAGCACGAGAACGAACAGTTTATCGTGCTGCCCAAAGACGGCCAGAACATTCTGGCGCAGGTGAATCGCTTGCTCCATGCCAGTGACTGTCAGGTCGAAGAGTTACATGTGGAGGTGGGGCGTCTTGATGATGTTTTCCGCAAGGTTACCCTGAACCAGCAAGATCAACGTCAACATGAGGCAGTGTAAGTAAGATGAGTCCCATTCGTGTCATTATGAATCGGGAGTTGGCCAGTTACTTTGCCACCCCGGTTGCCTATATTTTTATCGTCATTTTTCTCATGCTCTCGGGCATCTTTACCTTTTATCTGGGGCAGTTTTTTGAGCGAGGTCAGGCCGACCTGGTTTCCTTCTTCAATTTTGTGCCCTGGCTGTTTTTAGTGCTTATTCCTGCCGTCGCCATGCGTTTGTGGTCTGAAGAGCGTCGTAGCGGCACGATTGAATTGCTGATGACATTGCCTGTGTCGACCAAGCAAATTGTGGTGGGCAAGTTTCTGGCGGCCTGGCTGTTTGTTGGTCTGGCACTCGCGTTGACCTTTCCCTTGTGGCTAACCGTGAACTATCTGGGAGCCCCAGATAACGGCGTGATTCTGGCGGGTTATCTCGGCAGCTGGTTAATGTCAGGAGGGTTTCTTGCCATTGGTTCGTGCTTGTCGGCGTTGACCAAAAATCAGATTGTTGCCTTCATTCTTACGCTTGTGGTGTGTTTTGTGCTGGTTGTGAGTGGCTTCCCCATTGTGCAGGATGTGTTCTCCAGTTGGGCGCCGCTGTGGCTGGTTGATGGTCTCGCCAATTTGAGTTTTCTTACGCACTTCAATGCGATTTCCCGAGGCGTTATTGACCTGCGTGACCTGATTTATTTTCTCGTCCTGATCGCTGCCTGGTTATATGCCACGGCCTTGGTTGTTGACATGAAGAAAGCAGACTAGGGAAGGGGAGAAAAACACATGAAGCATTCTGCAAAACTATTGATCGGCGTATTTGTCGCCATGTTCGTGGTTATACTGGCCAGCTCAAAGTGGCTGAGTGGCTGGCGAATTGATCTGTCGGAGAACGGCTTATATACCTTGTCCGACGGCACCAGGAACATCCTTAAAGGTCTTGAAAATCCGGTGACGCTCACGCTGTATTTTTCAGACAAGGCAACCAGTCAGTTACCAGCGCTGCGTACTTATGCACAGCGTGTTGAAGAGCTGCTGAATGAATATGAAGGGTTGGCCAAGGGCAAGCTGACGATCAATAAGGTTGATCCGGTCCCCTTCTCTGAGGCAGAAGACGAGGCTGCACTGGCAGGCTTGCAAGGTATACCCGTAGGCGCCCGAGGTGATGAAGTCTATTTTGGTCTGGTAGCGCGTAATGAAGCGGGAGCCGAGGAGGTGATTCCCTTCATGCAGCCTGACCGTGAAGCATTTTTGGAATACGAGCTGACGCGTCTTATTTCCTCTTTGTCGAAGAAATCCTTGCCTCGCGTGGGAATCATTTCGGGGGTTGAGATTAATGGCGGATTTGACTACATGACGCGACAGTCTCGACCCGCCTGGGCATTCTTGCAGTTTGTTGAAGACAGCTTCGACGTAGAGTGGGTCGCCGACGATGCAACTGAAATAAATGACGTTGATGTGTTGCTGATGGTGGCGCCGGGTACGCTTTCGGACCCCCTCCAATTCGCCGTCGATCAGTATGTGTTGCGTGGCGGACGCGCGATTATATTTGTCGATCCGTATTCTGAAGCTGCCTCGGCGCAAAGCGCTATGCCATCGGTGCAGCGTTTCGGCCTGGATAAGCTTTTGAACAACTGGGGTTTGGCTCTGCGAGAAGACGTCTTCGTGACCGATTATGCCAATTCCATGGTGGTGGGCGTTGGTCCCACTCGCAAGGCAGTGCGTCATATAGGGCTATTGGGTATGACCCCAGAAGCGCTGGATCGCGACGATATTGTACTGCACGGTCTCGAGAGTCTTAACTTCTCATCGGCAGGTATACTGGATGCGGTAGAAGGTGCAAGCACGCGCATAGAGCCTTTGTTGTTAAGTAGCGATCAGTCGCAGCCGCGTGAAGCAGACCTGTTATTGCAATTGCATGATCCTCAGTCGTTGCTTTCTGGGTTTGCGCCGACTGGCGAGCGTTACACGTTGGCAGCGCGCGTGCGAGGCCCGGCAACAACACTCTTCCCAGATGGTATTGAGGTCACTGAATCAGTCGAGACAGAGAGTGATGAAAATAGTGCCGAGAATAAAGAGGGCGGCGAACAAGCAACCAAAGAGATTACACGCACTATTTCGCCGACTGTGACCGAAAGTGACGATGTGCGTCTGCTGGTGGTAGCAGATTCTGACTTCCTTTCTGATCGCTTATGGGTACAGATTCAGAATTTCTTTGGGCAGCAAATTGTCACGCCTTGGGCCGATAACGGCAGCTTCTTGATTAACGCATTGGAGCATATGTCGGGTCACCCCGATCTGATTGGTATCCGTTCTCAGGGGCGCTTCAACCGGCCTTTCGATAGGGTAGAGGCGCTGCGTCGCGATGCCGAGGAACGTTTCCTGGCACAACAGGAGCTGCTCGAAGAAGAGCTGAAACAAACGGAACAGAAATTGATTGAGCTGGAACAAATGCGTAATGAGGGCGATGGTTCCCTGTTTACGCCTGAGCAGGAGGCAGAGTTGCTTAACTTCCAGGAGGAAAAGCTGAAAATACGCAAGCAGCTTCGCGATGTGCAGCATCAACTGGATCGCGATATCGAAGCCTTGGGTACGCAGTTGAAACTCATCAATATTCTGCTCATTCCCGCGTTAATCATCCTGTTTGTGTTGATTGCCGCGGCGCGTAAGCGATTTGCTTAATGAAGTCGGCGCCCGAATGCGAGAAGTCAGTGCTGCCTACAGTGCTGGTGATCGATTCGGGCGTGGGTGGTTTGACCGTTTGCCGGGCCATGCTGCAACATGGCCCGCCCTACCACTTCGTGTATATCGCCGACGATGCGTTGTTTCCCTACGGCTTGTTAGAAGAAGAGAAACTCAGTGAGCGCCTGATTGCGCTGATTGACCGCTTGCTACCCTTGCATCAGCCCGATCTTGTCGTGTTGGCGTGCAATACGGTCAGTACCCTGGTTTTACCCATTCTCCGCGAGCGCTATCAGGTGCCTTTTGTCGGGGTTGTCCCTGCAATTAAACCTGCGTCGAAGATATCGGAATCCCGATGCATCGGCTTGCTGGCAACGCCGGCCACAGTGCGTCGCCCATATACCGATCAGCTGATACAGGATTTTGCCAGTGACTGTGTCGTGGTGAGAGTGGGGTCGAATGATCTGGTCATCGAGGCAGAGCGTTTGTTCTCGGGTCAGTCCGTCAGCGAGGATGTGCTGTTTGAGACGTTGAAGCCCTTTATGGTGGCGCACGATGGCAGGCGTGTAGACACGGTTGTACTGGGCTGCACGCATTTTCCTCTGATCAGTGAACATATACAGCGTTTGATGCCCGGGGTGAGCCTGGTCGACTCTGGCAGCGCTATCGCTCGGCGTGTAGCCGATTTGCTGGCAGTACGTGCCGATCCCAAAGCACGCGCCAAACAAACGCACCTTACATTTTATTTTACAGGGCGACTGCCGGACGTAGACGTTTTTAAGCATTCGCTAAAAGCAATGGGATTTGGTGAGGTTGTTATCAAGTTGTTAACTTGATGGACGAAACGAGGTAGAAATAGTTTAGCCTGCAACTTCTTAACTGGATTTATTCAAAAGGAACCTGAATGCTGTTTGTGTTTGCTGTAGCCGTAATGGGCCCTATTCTGTTAATTCAGCTCGCCCTTATTTTCTTTTCTTATGCCGTACCAGTTTGGTTGGTATTCTATCCGGTAAGGAGAATTAAAAAATCTAGCCAGCTTGGGAAGGCCACGATTGATGGAGCTCCCTTTTTTGCGCTTAAGGTTGCTTGTTATTTGTTTGCTTACACGATTTGCATTTTGGTGTTTTCATTTTCCAAACCCTTTTACTCAATGACAGGCAGTACATGGTGCACTATTTACGGGTCGATCGATGCGACAGGCCGTACGCACAATGAGTGTAAGACAAGCTTGGGTATTGAAAGTTAGAGTGCTATCTCCGTAAGTTCCGGCAGGTACATAGCTTGCCCCATAGCATCTAGCATCGTTGCTGCAGTAAACAGCAC
>JAWWBW010000028.1:0-20663 GCA_033720775.1 Oleiphilaceae bacterium
GCTAATGGTATGGAGCAAGCCGCCTCAACCGCTTCTATACAGCGTTCCGGAGCAAAAAAGCCGCGTGCTTTGCGTGCAATGCTGGCTCTGAATTCCTGAAACACCTCGCCAGGTACTGCAGGGGGCGCGATGGTCGCGCAGCTTTTACATGGGGCGCCTTGTTGCACCTGAGTTTGTGCATATTCCCGCGCGGCGGCAAGAAAGTCGTCTTCTTCCACAATGTGATCGATCAGCCCGGCTTCGGCCAATTCTTTAGCGGAGCGCGGTTTACCGCTAACGATCATTTCTAATGCCAGCGCGGGATCGATCAGGCGTGGTAGGCGTTGCGTGCCGCCGGCGCCGGGTAACAAACCAAGATGCACTTCGGGTAGTCCGAGCTTGGCAGACGGTGGCGCAATGCGATAGTCACAGGCGAGCGCCAGTTCGCAACCACCACCCAAAGCCATGCCATGAATGGCGGCGAAAACCGGCTTGGTGGATGCCTCGATGGCATTGCAAACCATGGGCAGGCTGGGTTCGGCAAAGGCTTTGCTGGTGCCAAACTCGCTGATGTCTGCGCCGCCGCAAAAGAGAGCGGTGGCACTTTGAAGTAAGATGCCTTGTGCGCTGTCATCCGCCAGCGCCTGCTCAAAGGCGGCCAGCAAGGCTGCCCGCATGGCTTGGCCCATACTGTTGACGGGGGGATGGTTCATGGTAATCACTGCAAGGTTGTCTTGCAGTGCATAGCTGACGGGGGATGGCTGAGTCATTGGTGTATCGGCCTCTTTTCTACGAAAACAATTAAGCTCGGATGCACTTCATCTTGAGTGCTACTAACCTGCAGTTCTTTATCTGGACTGCTATGCGCCGACGGATATGGCCCCATCGACAGGTATCACGGCCCCATTCACAAACGAGGCACTGTCGCTGGCCAGCATCACGACGGGTCCTACCAGCTCCTCGATCTTTCCGAGGCGGCGTGCAGGCATGGTTTTGATGTACGCCTGACCCTGCTCTGTGGCAAAGAAGTCCTGATTCATTTCGGTCAAAAACCAGCCGGGAGCGATGGCATTAACGCGAATGTTGTGGCGAATCAGATCCAGCGCCATATTACGGGTAAGATGCGCGACGGCGGCTTTCGAGGCGGCATACACAGACTGGCCAGATTGCGCGCCGATGGCGAGAACCGAGGCAATGTTGATAATGGACCCGCTCAATTCATTGGCGACCATACGCAGCGCACAGGCCTGGGCCACGTTCCAGACACCATTGAAATTGGTGTTCATGACATGATCGCGATCTTTTTCACTGATCTTCAGAAAGTTATTGGGGGCGGCGACGCCAGCATTATTCACGACGATTGAGATACCGCCTACGGCGGCTTCAGCCGTCGCCAGTGCTTCATCAACACTGCGGCGATCGGTCACATCCATGGCGATCGCGAAGGCCTTGCCGCCGGATTCTTCAATGCGGGCGACCAGTGCGTCGAGTCGTTCTTTGCGTCGCGCGGCAACAACTACGGTGGCTCCGGCAGATGCCAGGCCCAGTGCGAGCCCCTCACCAATGCCGCTGGAAGCGCCTGTTACCAGTGCGGCTTTACCTTTGAGTGAAAATGCCTCGATGCTCATGTTTGCTCCTTTTTGAAACTGAATAGCGCCATTATTGCGAGTGGCGAACGGTGCGACAAATGGCTGATTGGACAATAACTTGGCTAAATAAGACCTTGTGTAGGGTAGAGAGCGCTTTTGCCGAATTAGCTTACGCCATGCCTGTGAGTTTTTTCTCTAGGCCGAGGTAATAGCATGCGAACGTTCTGCTTGAGACAAGTGTGGCAAGCAGTTAAAGCTCGCCAAATAGCGTTGCGTTGCATTGAAATAAATTTCGCTCACACCCGTATTGCGTGTTTGCAGGTTGATATCGATGACTTTATCGTTGGGGTAGGCAAGTATGTGTTTGAGCGCCATCGCAATAGCTCCGCCGGAGCTGACGACAAGAATGTTCTCATGCTTTTCGGCAGACGAGATGACTGCATCTAACGCGCGTAGTATGCGGGTTTCAAACTCAGCCCAGGTTTCGGGGAGCGAGCCCGTAATTTCGTTTTTGGACCAAGCGAGTAGGGCGCGTCGCAGGAGTCCAAAAAACGCTTTGGGGCTGTTGTTATCTGGGCGGTATTCGGGGTGCATGGCCAGAAATTGCGCGCCCACGGCATGAAAGTCGAATTCGTTCCAGTCGTCTTTCTGATCTGTCGGCAAGGTTTGGCCAAGGCCAGACAAAATACCACTAACTGTTTGTCGGTGTCGCAACAGGTCGCCGCAGATGACGCGTGAAACAGGCAGATCCTGCGCGGCAAAATATTCGCCCAACCAGTGTGCTTGCTGGTGGCCCAGTTCAGAAAGTTGGTCGTAGTTGTCGCTACCGAAAGAGGCTTGTCCGTGTCGGACGAGAATAAGGCGGCTCATGCTTGGCTTGCTTGTCCCTGTTGGCTGGAGTCGATAGCATACAAAAACGTTTTGTATAACATAAGTTTATTTTGATGATTGCTACTATTTGTTTTGCTGATAGTAGCGCGTTGGAACGTTAAATGACGGAATGGTCTGCATCCTCAATCGATTGGCGACACCCTGCGCCTTACATCCACGAGATCTGCGTGGATGCGACCGATATGGATGGTTTGCAACATAGCAATAATGCCTGTTATGTGACATGGTGCGAACAGGCTGCCTGGCAGCATTCCCAGCAGCTCGGACTCGGGTTGGATGATTATCAACGTCTGGACCGTGCGATGGCTGTGCGGCAGGCCCACTATGATTACAGACTGCCAACCCACGCAGGAGATGTCTTACTTGTAGGTACCTGGCTGCATAATATGAGTGGTGCAAAAATGGAGCGTAGTTTTCAACTGGTGCGGCTCGCTGACAGGCAAACTGTACTCTTGGCACACTGGCAGCTTACGTGTATTGAGATTTCCAGTGGCAAACCCAAAAGACTGCCTGAAGCGTTTATTAATGCGTACGGCCGCGCACTGTAATGCGATAAATTTATTCCAGCATACACAGGCGTCATTAGCCTCAAAAGCTTTCAATTCACATGAATAGTGTGGCGTAACCCTCTCTTATCGTTCGGCTTTTTCGTTTGCAGCGTTACAAATAAAAGTACTTTTAAAACAAAGGGATAAGCTCCCTTTATTACCGTTTGTAATCTTATTTAAAAACGATCTAACCCCAAGACGCAAAATCCCAAC
The DNA here is from genome assembly GCA_033720775.1 of Oleiphilaceae bacterium. Lineage (GTDB taxonomy): Bacteria > Pseudomonadota > Gammaproteobacteria > Pseudomonadales > Oleiphilaceae > PZPK01. The sequence continues at coordinate 3,221 of JAWWBW010000028.1, forward strand.
ATCTGTCCGATAATTGTGTAAAAAACGAACAGTGGTATTGGAGGTGAGTGTCATGGGTCATAAATTGTGGTTGCTCCTGCTGGTTGTGCTGTTGGCAGGGTGTGCGTCTAAACAGCCTACGGTCGATGAACTCGACAGTCTTCCACCCACCGCCGCAGGAGAGCTTGAACTCAATGTCCATGTCTGGACTGGTCTTAACGGCAAACCTGTCAGGGCATTGACTCGAAATAGAAACTACCCCCAAAGTCCAACTTCGGTAGAGCGTATTAGCGTATTGGACTTCCCTGAAGAAAGAGGCGACAAATATGGGCAGCGAATCGTTGGCCTTTTACAGCCGCCTGAAACAGGAAACTATCGTTTCTGGGTTGCTTCTGACGATAGCGCCGAGGTGTGGATCTCCACGGATCAGACGCCTGATAACAAGAGGCTAATAGCCTATAACAATAAACCTACTGGTTATTTGAACTTTACGATGTTCAATTCCCAACGCTCTCCTTTGATCAGCCTTCAGGCCGGTGAGCGTTACTACTTCGAAGTGCTGCACAAAGAATATGCGCAAAATGATTACTTGAACGTGTCGTGGGAAGGACCTGGCGTCGCATTTTCGCCGGTATCAGAAGAGTTTTTATTGCCCTATGGATTAGCCGACCAGGTGAGTGGAGAAACAGCCTTTAAAGAGGGTTACCACGTTGGGTATACATCCGGTTCCATGCTGACCGCCTATGATGATACCTATCCACCTCTCGATTCAGACGGAGATGGCCTGCCAGACTTTTATGAGCTTGCCATTGGCAATGACCCAAATGATGTGACCGATGCCTTCAACGATATGGATGGTGACTTGCTGACGGCCTATGAGGAATATCAGATACGGACTAATCCCAACAACGCTGATAGTGATGGCGACGGCATGCCTGACGGGTTTGAATTTGTGTACGGCTTGTCGGCGCTGAACCCTGCGGACGCTTCACTAGATCTGGATGGCGACGGTATCAGTAATCTTGACGAGTACACTGCGGGAACCACACCCGATGATAGCGCTGACTTCCCAAGCGGACCGGCAATAAGAACGGTCATTTTACAATGGGAAATTCCTACCTCACGAGAAGATGGATCGCCCCTGACGCCAGAAGAAATAGGCATGTACCGTATATACGCTGGGAACAACCAACAAGAACTGGAGCTGTTCACAGAGGTCAATGACCCCCTGCAAGTGAGTTATGCCTCTGACTTCGTTGAAGGTCAGTATTACTTTGCGATCTCAACCGTTACGGTTGACGGGCTGGAAGGGCCCATGTCGAGCGCTATCGAGGTCACCGTGCAGTAATAAATAGCCTTTTAAGTCAACAAAAGAAAACCGCCCAAGGGCGGTTTTCTTTTGTCAAAATATAAAAATGTGACAACTTGATGACGTAATTATATAGTGCGCCCCAAACCAATGACCTGTCTAAAGAAGAACGATCGTGGAAATGTCTAATCTAAAAGATCTTGAAACAGCCATCGCAGACCAGCGTAAAGAGTGGGCCCGGCTCAGCTTGTCGGTTTTGTTTTTAATCGGTGTATTCGCTTATGTGTGGATATGGCAGCAGACCGGCTCAGGTCACATGCTGCTATGTATCGCTGCGGTGATTGGTGCCTATATGGCGATGAATATTGGTGCTAATGATGTGGCCAATAATGTCGGACCTGCGGTGGGTTCCAAGGCTGTTAGTCTGCTGGGCGCTATTTGTATTGCCGCGGTGTTTGAAGCGATGGGAGCGATTGTTGCCGGTGGTGATGTCGTCAGCACGATTAAAAAGGGCATTATTAATCCCGAAGAAATAAAAGAAACCTCGCATTTTATCTGGTTGATGGTGTCGGCTTTGCTCGCTGGTGCGTTGTGGCTGAATTTTGCCACCTTCATAGGTGCCCCTGTGTCTACCACGCACTCGATTGTTGGCGGTGTGTTGGGCGCGGGAATCGCCGCGGGAGGATTGGCCATTGCCAATTGGAATAAAATGGCTGCCATTGCTGCCAGCTGGGTGATCTCTCCGGTTTTGGGTGGCCTTATCGCTGCGGCGTTCCTCTATTTTATTAAGCGTAAGATTCTCTACCAGTCAGACACTTTAGCGGCAGCCAAGCGTTATGTGCCCTTGTTGCTCGCGGTCATGGCTTGGGCGTTTTCTACCTATTTGATGCTCAAGGGTTTGAAAAAAATCTGGAAGCTGGACTTTACTACAGCCGCTTTGTTGGGCTTGGCGGTTGCCGCCATGATATTTGCGATGGTGCGTCCAATGATTGCCAAGAAGTCTGCGATGCTTACCAACAACCGCAAGGGCGTCAACGCCTTGTTTACCTTGCCTCTCATTTTTGCGGCTGCACTGCTTAGTTTTGCTCATGGTGCCAATGATGTCGCCAACGCAGTCGGGCCACTTGCTGCGATCTACGATTCGATTACCAATCTGGGCATTTCTACCAAAGCGTCTATCCCTATGTGGGTGATGCTGGTGGGAGCGCTTGGTATCTCTCTTGGGCTGCTATTGTTTGGGCCAAAGTTGATTAAAACGGTAGGCAGCGAGATTACCGAGCTTGATAAGACGCGCGCTTTCTGTGTCGCAATGGCCGCGGCGATTACCGTTATCATTGCTTCTCAGCTCGGGCTCCCAGTGAGTTCAACCCACATCGCAGTGGGAGGGATTTTCGGTGTTGGCTTTCTGCGCGAGTTCTTGAAAACGCGCTATGCCACCCAATTGCACGAAATACTTGATCAGCATGAGGGCGAAGAACGGGAGCGTTTGAGCAAGTTTCTAGAAAACTTCCAGGCTGCTTCCGTTGAGGAAATGAAAGAACTGCTGGTCAAGGCCAAGGAAAACAAAAAAGAGCTAGGTCTTAAAAAGAAAGATCGCAAGGCGCTAAAACGCATGTATAGCGAGAAGCTTGTACAACGCTCGGCGCTCAAGAAAATAGTAGCAGCCTGGGTGATTACGGTTCCGGTTTCCGGCGGTTTGGCAGGAGGTTTATTCTTGCTCCTTCATCAAATTCCTATCTTGGACTAAGCTATTCTGTACATACTTCGATGATGGAGACAGGGTTATGCCAAGACAAAAAGCGGCGGCACTCATTGGCGAGTTACATGAGCGCTTTGGTGATGCAGAAACCAGTGATCAGCAGAAGGAATTGATGGCCCGTCTTGAAGCGCACATTCATGAGTTGGGCGAAAAAGATCCTGTTGAACCCTCGTTTATCGATGCAATGGAGTTACTGCTGGCCGAGATCGAAACCGATCACCCCAAGGCTGCCGCAGTGACTCGCCAGTTGCTCGAAACCCTCCGAAACATAGGTGTTTGAACCTCTCATTTTGGCCCCGCGTTGTGCTAGCGCGTTCACATTTCTGACTGATGTTTCCCCCAAATGGGGGAAGCATCCCTTATGCTGTTAATGCAACAATCAATGAAGGATCTCGCCACTACCATGGCATCAGACGGCCTACAAATATAAAAAGCCGTAAACCGATCCCGATAACGTCAAGGACCCGTTCTTTGAAGCAGCTAACCGTCTAGGTTGTGGTGCTGTTTGGTTGTATTGAACCCACATGGACCGTGTTATGCGGTTGGCAGTCTATAAACGCTGCCCAAAACAAAAATAATAGTTGGGAAAAAACATGAAACGCCTATCTATCGCAAAACTATTCCGCTTGCGTTTCGCGCAAGCTATGTTGTTACTGACCTTTCTATACAGTGCTCAAGCCAGTGCCATCTGCTGGTGGTGGCAGGACTGTACCGCCTATAAAACCAAGTACCCCATCGTGTTGGTACATGGTGTCTCAGGTTTTGATTCGATTCTTGGTATTGATTACTTTTACGGCGTACGCAATGCGCTGCAAGAGCGCGGTGCCAAAGTTTATGCGCCAAACGTGACAGCCTGGGAAGACGCCTATGTGCGCGGTGAGCAACTGGTTTCGTATCTGGAATATTTGCGCGCAGCGACGGGTAAGCAAAAGTTTAACCTGATGGGGCACAGCCTGGGCGGTCCGACTATTCGTTATGCAGCGGGCGTGCGTCCAGATCTGGTTGCGTCGGTTACCACGATCAATGCCGTGAACTTCGGTTCCGATTTTGCCGATGTTGCGCGTGGCATTGTGCCTGTTGGGGGCGGGGCAGAAGCCTTGGTTGAAGGCGCTCTGAATCTGCTGGGTGATGTGATTGATTTTCTCTCAGGTAACCCTTCTTACGCGCAGGATGCGTTAGATTCCGTCACTTTTATGACCAGTGCCGGCGCTGCGGAATTTAACAATTACTTCCCTCATGGCAAGCCCAGTTCGCGCTGTGGTGAAGGTGCAGCGAAAGTGAATGGCGTGCGCTACTACTCATGGGGTGGTGACGCTTCGTGGACCAATGCGCTCGACATTGCCGATGCTTTCTTGCTGTTTACCGGAGCGGTTATCAATGGCGCCAACGATGGCCTGGTTGAGCGTTGCGATCAACACTGGGGTGATAGCCTGGGTAGTCGTTACAACATGAACCATATGGATGCCGTGAACCATATTTTCGGTATTCATCACCTGTTTGAAACTGATCCATTGACGCTGTACAAGAATCAGGCTAAGCGCTTGAAAGCGGCAGGTCTCTAAGGTAACAAAACAGGTAATAAAGTAATATCGGGAACGGCCTCTTTTGAGGCCGTTTGCGTCCCTAAAGCTTGAGTAGTAACCATGTCGAAAAAAGGTATAGTATGGCTGGCTAGCACGATAACGCTGCTGGCGCTTGTTTTTATCTTATTCCCCTCCGAAAACTCCGGGCACGACTCGCACGCAGTATCGACACAAGCGGATCAACTTTCCCAAGATGCTGTTGTCTCGCAAACACCTCTGCGCACAGACGACGCTTTTTCAGAGTTGCCCTATCAATCTCAGGTAAGTCCTCTGCCTGAGTCACTGCGCGGGGCACGTATGGATGTGCCTTTAGCCGTTGATGAGTCGGGTAATTTAAGAGTTTCAGGTGATGTGCGCATGGTATTTGATTATTTCCTTGCGGCGATTCACGAAGAAGAACTCGATACGATTTTAGCGCGCATTGAGGAATACCTTGATTACTTTCTGAGTGAGCCCGCGTTGGGTCAGGCGCGCCAGTTGCTCGCAAACTACATCGCGCTCAAGCAGGATTTAATGGAATATGAACAGCAACAGGGGGAACGGTTACAACAAATTGTCGCTGCGGGGCAATTGCAGGACAGAGCTGTCGAGTTGCTCGAAGCGCAATTGGATGCGCGCGATGCATTGCGCGCTCAGCATTTGGGTCAAGAGGCCCACGAAGCATTCTATCGCGACGAAGAATTGTATGATCGTTACACCCTCGCGCGCATGAAGGTATTGCGTAATGAGGAACTCAGCGAAGAAGAAAAAGATCGCCAATTGACCATGATTGATGCGCAGGCACCTGAAGAGCTCGTGGCGAGTCGGCGTGAAACGCAGATTATTGATGAGCTTCAACGTAAGGAGCGCGCCCTCGAAGAGTCTGGCGCCTCCAGGGAGGAACTGGAAGCCTTGCGTGTTGAGATGTTCGGGGTAGAGGCCGCTGAGCGCTTTGAGGCGCTTGATGCCGAGCGTTCGGCCTGGCAAACACGGCTGGATGATTACCTCTCGGCGCGCCGCGATATTTTACAGAATGAGGGGCTAACCAGAGACGACCAGAATCGCGAGATTGATCTGCTTCGACGCTCTCGCTTTGACGAGCGTGAACAGATTCGTGTTCGTGTGTATGAACGCATGGCTGATAGCGAAGAAAACTCTCAAGTGTGAAAATGCGCCCCACTGTGTTGTTGGCATAGTGCTTGAATGTTTACTAGCAGCTCTCGAGAGAGGCTGTAATACATTTGACGTACATGACAACACAGCAATTAGGAGGTGCAATGAACATGAAGAAGTTATTTCCAGTGTTTATGGTGTCGGCAGGTCTTGCCCTGGGAAGTACGTATGCCTACGCGAGCAGTGGTCAGAAAAACGATGTAGAGGGCATTAAGCACGAAAGCCAAGAGTTGTTGCAGGCTATTGAAAACTATAGTGAAAAACAGAAAACAAAAGCCTTGGAGCTCGTCGACGAGAATCTCGACCGTCTGGATGCCAGAATCGAGACGCTTGAGCAGCGCCTGTCAAAAGAATGGAGTGAATTATCAGAGCAGGCCCGCGCAGAAATCAGCGGCCAGTTGATGGCTCTGCGTAAAGAGCGCATCGAAGTAGCTGAATGGTACGGCTCTTTAAAACAGGACTCTGGTGAAGCATGGAATGAGTTAAAGGCGGGTTTTGCGGAGTCGTACGAAGCGCTTTCGCAGGCTTGGCAAGAAGCAGAAGCTAGCTTTGACGAACAAAGCTAAGCAGTGCTTATCGTATACAAGGCGCCTGTTGGCGCCTTTTTTTGTGTAAGAAATTCTTAAGGCCTGTAATTTTTTTATTCCTTGGTGGTCGGTATATTCTTTATTCTGGGCTCCGTGAGCACGTTTGAATCTGCATTTAACAAATACTTGTCGCGCCAAAATGTGGCCAAAGTCGCCTTTGTAAACAGGGTCTTGGGTATAATGGCTCGCTGGATAGTCTTACATACTTAATCGATACAAAGGAACTGCGCTGCAATGTCCTTATGGGCCCACTCAATAAGAACGTCGTTTCGACCATGTTTTGCTCTCATCATCCTGTGTCTGTTGGCGGCATGTAGCAGGGATTATGAAATCAAGCCCAAAGAGCCCTTCTTACCTGACGAAGTTCCCGATTGTCCGGCGATTGCTGATGAAAGTGTCGCCTATATTCAGACTGTACACATCGACAATGTGTCCCTCTCTCCCATTTTCTCCCAAGGCGTGACGGCTTACACGGCCGAAGTGGGCTATCCCCTGAATAGCGTGGTGGTTACTCCTGTTCTGCCACAGTTTATTCCTGATGGCGTGACCGTGAATACGATTGGCATTGAAGTAAATGGCAATCCTGTAGATCGGCTACAAAGCAGTGAACCCATCTCCCTCTCGCCGGGCATCAACACCATTACACTAAGGGTTACCGCGCAAATAAGGGCTTTGCCTTATAGTCAGGAATGTCGCGATGCAGCGAGTGCCGGAGACGTCACACTACGTCAGTTTGCGTTGGTTGAGCGGGATTATGCGTTTCAGATCAATCGTCTGGGGCTAGATGAGGCAAACGTCAGTCGTTTGAATCTGGCGGCATCAACGTTTGATGCAGGTGATCGATTTGGGCACGACATGGCAATGGATAACGGAAATTTACTGGTAGGTGTCCCTTACGAAGACAGCGATGGAAATGCCGTTTATAGTGCAGACTCCATCGTACGCGAAAACAATAATAAAACCGACTCGGGTGCTGTGTATGTGTATCGACTCGAAGATGGTGAGTGGGAATCTTCGGCTTATGTAAAAGCGCCCAATAGCGATAGTGGTGATCTGTTTGGTTACGCTGTCGCCATCGATGGCGAGTGGATGGCCATCTCAGCACCACGTGAAGACAACAATCAGTCGGGTACGTTCAAAGCAGACGCCACCAATCTCGCCATGCAGAATAACGCAGCGTCCGATTCTGGAGCCGTATATATCTATCGGCAGGTGGGTACCGACTGGGAATTCCATAGTTTCGTCAAGTCGCAGCACTATGACGTGGGCATTGATGGCTTCGATGATGGTTTTGGCGAACAGATCGAGCTAAGTGGAGGCTATCTCTATGTGTCTGCGCCGCGTGAAGATGGGGCTTCAGATGGACGCGCTGATGACAATTCCGTTGCCCGTTCTGGTGCGGTGTTTGTGTATCGTTTAAATGAATCGACTGATTCCTGGCTGTTTGATTCAAGATTAAAATCAGACAATGCCCGTGTCGACGATCTGTTTGGGTCGGCAATTTCGGCACAGGGGGATCGCGTTCTGATTGGTGCTCCGGGTGAGGATAGCCAATACCGCTCTGTTGAGAATGCTCCGCTGATTGTTGAAGATCCGGATGAGCCAGAAATTGTACCGCCTCGCGCAAATGCCTCGGCTCCACAATCCGGTGCCGCCTATTTATTCGAACGCGAGAATAATGCGTTTGCGATAAGTGCCGTGTTTAAAGCAAGCAACAGCGACTCGGGTGATGGTTTTGGTGGTGCGGTCGCCCTTGGGGAGGACCGTCTTCTGGTGGCTGCACCAAGTGAAGATGGTAATGGCACTTCCATCAATCGTAATATGGCGAATAACAGCGCGCCCAATGCCGGTGCCGTGTACGTGTATGAACGGTTTAATAACCTTTGGGTAGAAAATACCTACTTGAAGGCTTCGCGCGCGCGCGCTGGTGACGCCTTTGGTACATCCGTTGTAATGCTGAACGACACCGTTCTGGTGGGCGCGCCAAACCACGATATTACTGCGCTCAATGAAGGGCAGGTATATGTATATGAAGCGCAAACTACTGGCTGGACCGAGCTATTAGCCATAGATGTGCAGCAACAAAATTCAGAACGACTCGGCACAGCGATGGTGATTGATGAATATACACTGATGATGGCAGGCAAGAACTTTGTTGATCGCAGCACGGGTTCCGATGTCACCGGAGTGGGGCGCGTCACAGTATTCCAGTTTTAAGTCTTTTTTGAAGTCACAAAGCCAAATGCCTGTTGAGGCATTTGGCGCACCTCCATGTCTTATTTATCACATCGCTCGAACGCGCTTTTCCATTTCTTCGTCTGTTGTGCTGTGCAATAGCTGTTAGCATGTTGCATCGCAATGACCAATACATCATCAACAACGGAGAATGGCATGGCACAGCAATCCCCCAACATTGTCAGGTCAGAGATACACGAAGGGTATAGCATCATTTATATGGATGATGGCAAGAACAACCTGGTATCGCCAAGCATGATTGTTCAACTGAATGCCGCCCTGGATGAAGCCGAACAGCGCAACCATGTCGTTGTTTTAACGGGTCGTGCAGAAGTGTTTAGCGCTGGCTTTGATTTGGCGATTTTAAAAACCGGTGTACGCAACACGTTCGATATGCTGATGGGTGGTTTTAAACTCGCACGCCGTTTGTTGGCGTTTCCCAAGCCTGTCATCATCGCGTGTAATGGTCACGCCATCGCCATGGGAACATTTATTCTTTTGTCTGGCGATTATCGAATCGGTGCCAAGGGCCCCTATAAACTGGTGGCGAATGAAGTGGAGATTGGTTTGACCATGCCATATTCTGCCGTTGAAATTTGTCGGCAGCGTCTAAGGCCGGCCGTATTGGATCGTGCTGTTCTGCTTTCGGAATGTTTCATACCTGATGCAGCGATTGATGCGGGCTTCTTGGATCAGGTTGTTGAGCACCAGTATGTGTTGAACGTTGCCCGGGAAAAAGCCGAGCAGTTTGCACAGCTCGACCTCAACGCACACGAACAAAGCAAGCAGCGATTGCGTGGTGATATGCTAAAAGCAATGGATAAGGCGATTGACGCGGACCGTCGCGATTTTGTTGTAAAGGGCGTGAAGCGCGTACTTAAAATCGCCTAATGGTGCATTTCCACGCGTTATCTTAAAAAAATGACTGACAGAGCCACTAAGAGCCTGTCAGTCATTTTCCTCAACTTTTCAGCTCGCGGTACGAACGGAAAATCTCCTTCAAAGGGCGTTTCGCTTTAAAACCGAACTTTTCATTAAAGGCTTTGCCGTTTAGCACAACAGGGTACTTGAAATAGTTCAGCAAAAAGCCGGGGAAGCTTTTAAGCCCCAGGGTTTGTGTGATGACTTTAGGCAGCAAGGGCGGAATCGATGGCAGGGGGATGACCGTGCAGTCGCATTGCTCGAGAGCCTCCTGGTAGGCCACCCAGTCATTGGGGGCAACGTTGTAAACGCCGCGCTGACACTTGGCATGTGCCAACGCAATCGCATCTGCCATGTCGTCGATATGAATAAACTGCATGATGGGAGAGAAGCCCATCAGCGCCGGGGCATAGTGGCTCGAAAGCAAGCGCGAAATCGTGTTTTTAACGCCGGGCCCAACAATGTTACAGGGACGCAGAATCGTAATATTGAGATCGGGATAACGCCACAAATAAATATTGGCCAGGTTCTCCAGCTCTACCGAGTCCACCAGATCCATGGTCAACTCGGCCGCTTTGAGCGGCGCACGTTCGTCGATGAGTGCCGGATTGTAGGGCGAAGCACCGTATACGTGATAAGTGGATAAGACAATCACGTTATTGATGCCGTACTTGTGGCTTAAATCGAGTAACTTTTGCGTGCCCAGCACGTTGGCATTGTAGCGTCGCATCCGGGTTTCTTCGCTGGCGTAGAGTCGGCCGAGATGGATGACACTATCAAACTCGTAGGTACGAAACAGATCTTCAAACACCCGTTTATTGAAGTCGAGTTTATAGCTGGGAATGTCGTCGCTATGGTAGGTCAGCTCACGAAAGTCGACGGCGACGATGTTGTATTTGTCGCGCAGGCGGTTAATCACCTGTTGTGCCAAGGCACCTGCGGCGCCTGTTACGAGTACTGTTTTCTTCTTGCGCATACGGCTCGACGGTTTTTTCGTCTCACTCATGAGAAGATTCCCTCCCTCTGCTCCAGTCCTTTGGCAATCAGATCACTGATTGATGCTTTCACTTTCTCGACACGACGGGTTACTTGCTCTTCGGTTAACTCTTCGTTGGTAAAATGAATCGGTTTGCCGAAGTTCAAAATCACCTTTGCGGGGAACACGAAAGGCAGGGCGACCGGCACGTAGGGTACACCAAGCAGTTTTGCCAAAGGCTTAATGTTCGCGATGGCGGGAATGGTTTCCTCACAACCGACAACGCCAACGGGAACAATCGGGGTGTTATGCTTCATGGCCAGATGCACAAAACCGTTGCCGAAGCGTTTGAGTTGATAGCGGTCTTTATAGAGCTTTCCTGAACCACGAATACCCTCTGGAAATACAATCACCGCCTCGCCGTTTTCAAGCATGCGTGCGCAATTGGTCGGGTCTCCAAGTACGGCTCCCATCTGGTTGAGAAAGTTGCCGATGAAGGGCACAGTAGGAAAGAAGCGTTCGATCATGGCGCGTGGGAAGCGCGGCGACTTGTCGCGGGTCGCCACGGCATAGCCAATCAATGTACCGTCTATGGGTAATTGTCCGCTGTGGTTGGCGATGATGAGCACCGGACCGGTATCTGGCACGTTTTCGATGCCATGGGTTTCGACGCGGAAATATTTGTGATAGATGCTGGCGAACAGCGACATCACGATTTTGCTTGTGTCGGCGTTAAAGCCCCAGGGATCATAACCTAGCGTGCCCACGGGTTTTTCAATTTTATCGATTTGCTGGTCGATTTCCGGCGAGACCAGTTTCGCTTTCAGAAAGGATTTTAATCCCATCGTTGTTCCTTAGCGCAAATGCTTCATACAGTAACTGTGGCGTTTACAACACATCTTATTGAAAGAAAATGTGTGCGGCTTTTCAGAGGCGGCGAAATTATCGCATAAAATGTATTTACACGTGTAAGACTTGCTGGTTCTCTGGCTGTATTTCAACTAATTTGGATGGAGCAAAGGCGGTACGAGGCTGGCGCCGCAATCAATGCTGTCAATGTGCGAAGCTTAGGACGATAAATGGAATGAAGAATATGCAGGAAAAGTCAGCTATACATTGGCAAGTACATGCATTTGATACGCTCACTACTGAACAGCTGTACGCTGTTTTGCGGCTGAGGGAAACTGTTTTCGTGGTGGAGCAGCAATGTATTTATCATGATATCGATGGCCTGGATCTTAACGCCGAACACATACTGGCCTTACGGGGCCATAAAAAAGAACTGGTTGCTTATTGCCGCGTGCTCGCACCGGGCGTTCGCTATGAGGAGGTGGCTATTGGCCGCGTGATCGTCGCCGCGCCATATCGTCATAGCGGGCTTGGTGGCAAACTCATGCAGCGCGCATTACGGCATTGTGATCATCGCTATCCCGGAACTGGCGTGCGTATTTCCGCGCAACAGCATTTGGTGACGTTTTATCAACGGCAGGGATTTACCGTGGTATCAGAACCGTACGATGAAGACGGTATTCCCCATGTAGAAATGCGTTGTTCGGGTGCAAGCGGTGAACAAGAGGGGCAGGCTTGATCTGAGTCATCCATTGCCCCATGAAGTTACGTTAAGTTATCGCCTAAAAACAATAAGGATTGTGAGCATGGCCACCTTAAAACATGTAGATGTAGCCGTAGAGCAAACCATTCAGCGAGTAGGTAAGCACGTCGTTCTAGGCTTGCCTTTGGGTTTGGGCAAACCCAATCAGCTGGTCAATGCGTTTTATCGACGGGCTGTCGCCGATAGGTCGATGACCTTGCGCATCATTACCGCGCTTTCGTTGGAGAAGCCAAGACCCAAAAACGATACCGAAGCACGTTTTTTGATTCCTTTTGTAGAGCGACTGTTTGGCGATTACGAAGAGCTTGAATACATGAAGGCCATGCGCAATGGTGCGTTGCCCGACAACATCGAAGTCTCCGAGTTTTACTTTAAAGCGGGCGCGATGAAAAACCAGCTGGATGCCCAGCGCAACTATATTTCGAGCAACTATACCTTTGTGGCGCGCGACCTGATGATTAATGGCGTCAACGTTCTTGCGCAGCTGGTGGCAAAGGCTGAAGTGGATGGCGAGACAAGACTGAGCCTCAGCTGCAATACCGATGTGACGCTCGATTTGATGCCCCTGATTGAAGAGGCGCGCGAGCAGGGCAAGCCAATTGTGACACTGGCTCAAGTGCATGATGAACTGCCGTTTATGTATAACCGGGCAATGGTCGATACCGACTTTTTCGACATGGTGGTACACAACCCGCAATACAACACCACTTTGTTCGCGCCGCCGAATATGTCTGTCCCCAATGCTGACTATATGGCGGGTTTCCATGCCAGCACGCTGATTAAAGACGGCGGCACTCTGCAAATCGGAATAGGTTCTTTAGGGGATGCCATCGTGTATGCCTGTCAGTTAAGGCACGAGCAGCCAGCGGTCTATCAAGGCGTCGTCAAAGAGTTGGAGTGTAACGACCAGTTGATCGCTAGCGAAGGCGGAGTCGAACCGTTTGAACAGGGCTTGTATGGCTGTAGCGAGATGTTCGTCAACGGCTTTATGCATCTGATACGCAGCGGCATTGTGAAGCGTAAGGTCTTCGATGATCGTGACCTGCAAAGCCTGCTCAACGAGGGCAAAATCGACGAACAGATTTCGCCTGAAACCCTACGCGTGTTATTGGAGGAGGGCATTATCAATACACAGTTGAGCCATTCCGATGCACAGTATTTGCAGTATTGGGGGATTGTTAAGCCTGAGCTGGAGTGGTCCGAAGCTTCATTGCGCATTGGTGAGACCTCGTTGCCAAATGATTTGAGTGACGCACAAACATTCAGTCAGTTTTGTGAGATTGCGCTGGGTGAACGACTCAAACACGGTGTGCACATGCATGGTGGTTTCTTTTTGGGACCGCAGGACTTTTATCAAACGCTGCGTGCATTGCCGCACGAGGAGAGTGAAAAAATCTGTATGTCGAGCGTTGGGCATATTAACCAATTGGCCTTCAATCATGCGCTTTTCTCGCTGCAGCGTCGCCATGCGCGCTTTATTAATACCGGCATGATGGTCACACTCAGTGGTGCTGTCGTCTCTGATGGCCTTGAGGATGGCACAGTCATCAGTGGCGTAGGCGGGCAATACAATTTTGTCGCGCAGGCGCATGGCTTGCCCGATGCACGCTCTATTTTGTGTGTGCGCAGTACGCGTGGTAGTGGAAAATCATTGGCCAGTAATATCGTGCCGCACTATGGGCACGTCACCATACCACGACATTTGCGCGATATTGTGGTGACCGAATATGGTGTGGCGGATTTGCGAGGCAAAACCGATGAAGAAATCGCCATCGCCCTGATCGAAATTGCCGATAGCCGTTTTCAGGAAGACCTGGTCGCAGAAGCAATCAAGCGCGGTAAATTGCGCGAGTCCTATCGCATCCCAGACGCGCGGCGCGAAAATACACCTGAGCGCATTAAGGCTATATTAGCTGCCCAAAGAGAGCAGGGTTTCTTTCCACCGTTTCCACTGGGGAGCGACTTCACCGACGAAGAAATCGCGTTGGGTAAAAGTCTAAAAGAAATTAAAGCCTTAATGGAAAGCCCAAAGCGCATGTTGCGCGCAGTGATTAAAGCCTTTATCCAAAAAGTTGATGTGGATGAAGCAAGGCCGTTCCTCAAGCGGCTGGATCTGGAACACCCTGAAACCGCTAAAGAAAAACTTCTACAACACCTGATTCTGCTGGAGTTGGAGGAGAGTGGCTACCTGAAGCCTATGTAGATGCGGGAATGTGCTGGCGGCTCTTGTTGTATCGGCTCAAATTTGAGATTTAAGCAAACAAGTTGTGGGTCGAAATTTATTTCGACAAATCGTTTAGGGGGCAGGTAAGGGGGACTTATTTATTTTTGCCATATTCCTTGGTTCTTCCCCTTGCCCATGGAACCAGCATCTATGAATAGATGTCGACGCTTGGCTTTTAGCCTCCCACCGGCCTCTCCCCAAACCAACGAAACCCGTTTACAGCAGCAACTTTGCTCAATGACTGCCGAGCAGACGTATCTGATCTTGCTTGGGACTCTCCAGCCATTTTAGGCGAGCCTGATGATTATCGATCTCGCCCCACTGAGCGCAGTCGAACTTCAGCTTGATGACTGTACAGGTGGGTAAGGGGGCAAGCGGGGTATTGAGCAGATCGCTTGCCAATAATGAGATATCGGGGTTGTGCCCAAACAGCATCACCGAGCGCACATCCAGTGGCAGTTTGCGCAGCACTTTGCGCATGCCTTTTGCGCCGCAAAAATATAAGCGTTCATCCAGGTGTATATCACAACTGTTCATGCCCAGAGCATGAGCAAAGTATTCTGCGGTGGTACGTGCCCGCAATGCAGGGCTCGAAATTAACAGATCAGGGCGGTGTTTTTTTGAGGCCAGACGATCTGCCATATCGGCGGCATCGCGATGACCTCGTTTGTTCAAGGGCCGCTCCCGATCATGCAAGGTCGGATCTTTCCATGATGACTTGGCGTGGCGCACCAGAGTGAGCGTCAGCTTTTTCACTCGCAACTCCTATCGTTATTGGTGGTCGCTGACTCTAAGGTGTCACTGTGACGATTCTGTGTCAGGGTTTTGCTGCAACCACCAGTTTTCAACGCCGAGAATTAAGGGCGCCTGTGTCTCGGGCTGCGCAAATCGGTCCCAATAAGCCAGTCTGTGATAATTCAGATGCCAATGGGGAATCGTGAAGTGTTGCCACAGCAACACTCGGTCAAGCGCGCGCATGGCGGTGACAAGCTCCTCCCGGGAAGACGCTGCCAAAACGTGCTCGAGCAGGGCATCAACCGCCGGATGTGCGACGCCGGCATAGTTGAGGCTGCCCACGGTGTCGCGGTTGGCAGAATGGAAATAATCGCGCTGCTCATAACTGGGCGCATTTCCCTGCGGCAGTACAAAGGTCATCATGTCAAAGTCGAAGTGATCGATGCGATTTTTGTATTGGGCGGTATCCAGCAAGCGGGCACTTGCGGTAATGCCGAGACGTTCGAGATTTTTAATAAAAGGTAGCACAACACGTTGAATGCCGGCTTGGCGCAGCAAAATTTCGAACTCTAGTGGTTTGCCGCTCTCAGCATGTACCCGCTTTTGATCCTTAAGAATCCAGCCGGCTTCGTTTAGCAACTGCATGGCGCGGCGCATTTGAACCCGAATGTTGCCATCGCCTTTGGTTTGAGAGGGCGCGTAGGCTTGCGAGAATAGCGCATGAGGCAAGTGCTCGCGCAAGGGTTCGAGTAGTCGTAATTCTGCATCGCTGGGTAGGCCCCGTGCCGAAAAGTCAGAGTTGGGGTAGTAGCTGTGATTTCGGGTGTAGGCGTCGTTGAACAGGCTTTTGTTCGTCCATTCAAAGTCGAACATGAGACTGATCGCTTCGCGGACTCGCGCATCGTCGAAGGGCGCGCGACGGGTATTAAAGAAAAAAGCCTGTGTGCCAGACGGAATGGCGTGTGAAATCTCACGCTTGATTACGTCGCCATTATTGATCGCAGGAAAATCATAAGCTGCGGCCCAGTTCTTGGCGGTGTAGTCGTAATAGAGGTCAAATTCATTGGCCTTGAATGCTTCAAAGGCGACGGTTTGATCACGATAGTAATCGATACGTACCAGGTCGAAATTAAACCGGCCCCGATACAAGGGGTGCTTTGCGCCCCAAAATTCAGGCACGCGTTCGAGCTCCAGATACTTTCCGAATTCAAACTTGCCCACTTTATAAGGGCCGCTCAATAAGGGGGGATGTTCCGAGGACGTGAATGCTTTGTCTTGCCAATAATGTTGTGGCAATACCGGCAGTTCACCCACCCTCAGTATATTGGCGCGGCGATTCGGTTCCTTGAATGTGACCTTTACCTCTGAGGCTGAAAGCGCGACAACACGTTCAACGCCCAGCAATTGCTGTTGAAAGCGGGGGTGGCCCTCCTTTAATAGGGTGTGGTAAGAAAATACGACGTCTTCAGCGTCTATTTTGTGCCCATCATGAAAATGAATATCCTCGCGCAGGGTGAACACCACCCAACTGATATCACTGGGATACCTTAACGATTCGGCTAACAGACCGTATGCACTTTGCGGTTCGTCTCCCGAGGGCAAATAGCTACCCGTGCCGGCTAACAGCGTTTCATTCAGTTCACCAAAGCCATACATAAACTGGCCGGGCGTATTAAAGGGGCTAGTGCCTTTTAAGGTGTAGGGGTTCAACGTATCAAATGTGCCAAAGCCCATAAGTCGCAATGTGCCGCCTTTGGGGGCATCAGGGTTTACAAAATCAAGATGCGTGAAGTCAGGGGGGTATTTCAGGTCGCCATGCAAGGCAAAACCATGAGCAGACTTGAGGGGCGTGGCCAGCGCCTGTGAACTGAGGTGAACGCCAATCAAACAGAGTAAGAGCAGGGATTTTATAAAGGGCATGGTTGAGAGTCTTGTTATTAAAAGTCGTTAGTGTAATTCACTCGGTGCGCCAACTTAAACTTGGATCACTAGACGCTGCCCCATTTAGCTACATCGTTATGAGTGGGCGTGGTTGATTTGTGTGCACTGAACCAAAATGAAGCCCTGCTTTGGAAATGTTCTGCGACTTGTCAGTGCGGCATTAAGGCGCCATGCTTCGCCATAATTACTTTTAAGCTATTGAAAATAAACAGTAATAATGAATATTTTGTTTGTTGGCACAAAAGCTGCTCACACCAGTGTAACAACGTACCTGCGTAGTGAAGCGCAGGTGGGGGTGCGATGATCGCCAGGAGTAGGGCATGACAACAACGATGCTGGTTGTAGACGAAACAGGAGCGCAAAAGGATGCGCTGGTGAAGGAAATTCAGCAAGTCATGGATGGTACGCAAGTAAAAGTGATGGCAGACAC
>JAWWBW010000029.1:0-20495 GCA_033720775.1 Oleiphilaceae bacterium
AAATGATTCTTTCGTCGTCTATACACAGTATGACGGGCTTAGCCATTATGCCTCCAATGCTAGACTAATCACTTGTATCAGCTCATCCCGCTGCCAGGGTTTAGATAAACAGGCGGCCAACTCAGCCTGTTCTTTTGCTCGCGTGATCGCTTCTTCCTCTGCATGCCCGGTGAGCATGATCTTAACGACAGAGGGGTAGCTCTCATGCACTTTAATTAAAAAACGATCGCCCCGGGTCTCGGGCATCAGCCAATCCGAGATCACTACTGCCAGTTGCTCATTGCGCCGTTCAAGGTCGGCAATGACTTCCCAGGCTTCCTCAGCACTCTGCGCCAATTCATAGTGAAACCGGCCATCAAAACTGTACTTTAATTGCGCCTTCAAACTCATCAAGATGGTGATGTCATCGTCCACGCATAATATCGTTGGTCTGGCCATTCATTCCCCAAGTAAAATCGCCTACACTGCACTAACAATAAAGGATAGCGTATGCAGTCGCGATTCTTCATCCATTTGGAAAGCTTTTTTTACGAAACGACACTGTATGCAGCCAAAAGACCAACAACAACCGCTGCACCTGTGGCTTCATGTCAACAGGGTTTTGCTCAGCCTCGTCTGGCTGCTGCTGTTTTGCGGCGTGCCCGCTTCGGCGCTAGCACGCGAACCTGTCACCATTTATTTTCATAACCCCGAAGCCAGCCTGGTACGTAATGAGGTGCTTAAAAATACCTTTGACAGCTATCTGGCAAGCCACGGTGCGTTTCACTTTCAACCCGTTGTACAACGCGCCGCCTTCGAATCGCTGATCAAACAGCAAGCACATGCCTTGTACGTGATGCCCAGCTGGTACTTTGAACAACTGCGCCGCCAGTTTCCCGGCATACACGCAAGGCTGGTGGGGCAAAAAGGTGCGCAAGAGGTGTATCAAAAGGTGCTCGTTGCCAGCCACGCTATTCCCGCCGAGACCCAAACGATCATTGCATTGGCCGGCACCGAAGAGCATGGGCACAAGATCCTCAAAGACATGCTCACCCGCGAGCAACTCGCCAGGGTCAGGATTCTGGTCGTACCGAAAGATATTGATGCCCTGATGTCTCTGGGGTTTGGTCTCGCCGATGCGGCACTCAGCAGCGAACACAGCCTCGAAAGCTTTGCAAAAGTGAATACCTCGGTGGCCAACGATCTCAAAGTGCTGGCCAAAAGCGCACCTATCCGGCAAATTCTGGTGGCGACTCCGGACGCCTCCGACCCACAAATTGAACGCGCCACGCGTGCATTACTGGTAATGCCGCAAAGTGAGTACGGCCGCCGTAGCCTCTCTTTGTTGGGGCTGGATGCCTGGCAAGAATCGAAGCAGCTTGAAGACAGGGAGGCAACACAATAATGATGACATTGCCACTGTTCGTTCAGCGCCTATCATGTTTTGTGTTACTTGCGCTGTTCGCCATAATCACCGCCTGCGGCCAGTTACCCAAACCTGCCCCCCAATCAGGCAATGGGCAAGAGGTCGTATTACTGGTCAATAGTGACGCCAGCATCAACCGCTACCGCATTCCCGCCGAAAGCTTCAAATCAGCGCTCACCTCGCATGCGATTGTTGAAGTTGATTTGGGGGAGCATTCAGACCCCATTGAAGCCTTGCAGGACCACCTGAACACACAACGCGTTGCAGGGATTCACGTCGTAGGCGCTAAAGCGCTGGGCGCTATTAACTATCTGGCACCAAACGCCCCTGTTGTGTACAGCGGCGTGTTGTCCTGGCGGCAATTGCAAGAACATATCTCCATACCAGTGAAGGGTGTCGCCAGTGATGTGGCACCGAAAGCGCAGTTAATCTGGTTAAAATATTTCTTTCCCGAACTCAGAAAACTGGGCGTGCTTTACAGTGAAGATAACGAATACATGCTGAGTGAAGCCCATGCGGCTGCAGATGAACTGGGCATAAAGCTTTACGCCGCCCATCAGCATCAGGCAGCAACATTACAAGATCCGGTTCAGGAGATATTGACCCAAAGTGAAGCGCTGTGGCTAATCTCAGACCCCGCCGTTATTCGCAGCGAACAGGCCGCCCAACGTCTCTTCGCGCTCGCGGAAAAAACCGGCAAGCCCATATTCGGCTACAAACGACTGTTTGTTGACTATGGCGCCACATTGACCATCCATGCCGATGAAGCCACCATCGGACGGCAAGCTGCCATCATGTTGTCGCGCTGGATGGCAGGCAGCCACTCTGTGCCCGAGGTACAATACCCCGCGGGCACATCCATCAGCTTGAACATGGATAAGGTGAAATCACTGAAGCTGAGATTAAATGCTGATGCGCTCGATTCGGTCGCCGAAATAATCGAATCAGCACCATAAGCACCCGTCACCAGCGGGCGATACCTGTCCAGTTCATCGATAACGACGCAGGCTGCTCATAGCCACCCCGAAAGCCGGGATACAAGGCCGCAATGTGTTGCGCAAAGTAGGCAAACATGTCGGGCTTGCGAATCGCCGCATCGGCCTCAATGGCGACCACACTCATATCGAACGCTCCCTGCTGCTTAAAACGATCGTTGATGGCCGGGTTGGATAAAGCCTCGCCATCGGGGGTCAGGCAACAAATCATATCCGGCCCTAGCAGATAACGTGGTGGCGACGCATCCCAGGCAAAGGCGCCCAAAAACTCGTTGAGGTAGGGCAATTGCAATACGCCGTGCTCCATGACCACCGTCACCAGACCACCGTCCAGCGCCCCCACATCACGCTCCTGCACTGCCACAACCCGACCGGTTCCTAACACCTTTACCTCACGCTGATGGGTTTGCAGCACATCCACCACCGCCGCCAAAGGGTTGTTTGCTTCTAGCGCCCGACCTACCTGTTCTGCCAGCACGAGATCCCCTCGTATCGCGGTGGGTTGACTCCCCTGTTGCTTGAGCTTGCTGCCAGACATCGCCCACAGCGACACTGCCCCCGCGTTGTACTGTGTAAAATTAGGATTCGTGGTTAACACCACTTGCGCCCAGTCTTCAACAGCCTCAGCGCTGGCATCGCGAGGACTCTGTTCACAGGGATTTCCCGGCACACCCACCGCAGAGAGCACCGCGGGCGCAGCCGACACCCCGGCGCGAGCATAGGTGGTTAACGGCAGCGTTGGTACAGCCCTGCCCGCGCCATTGGCATCGACCAGTGGCAAGCCTTTCTGGGCCGCCACCAGCATGGGAATCACACTGTTGGCAGCGCCTACTTCCACCGCAGCCACATAATTCAAATGCAAACCGCTGGCTTTGGCGACCGCATCAAACGCCGCAGCGGGCGCTGTATCGAAGGTGATTCCGGCGGAATGTTGTGGTGAGCCCATGCCCGCCACAATGGCCACACCAGCCTCATCAGGCACCTCATCCACTTCGACCACCTTCACGTGATCGCTGTGCTTGAAGATATTGTCGATAATGGCAGGCGTAATAGAGAGCGGGCCGCCGCCTCCACTTCCTAAAAAACAAGCACCTTTTGCTATACGCTCTACCGCTGTTCGATCCAGTTTTCGCATCGTTATGTTTTCCCTTATTGATGTTTTTTATGCCATGCGCAACAACAGAAAAAAGTAATGGCGAATGGTAAATGGGCTAGGCTGAAAGAGGACGCCTATTACAGAGAGTAGACGGAATTTAAGGAGCACGCCGTGACCGGCAAAAAAATCGACAAACATACGCTGCAAGTCATCATTCCCATTGTTACCACCCAGGTATTACCCGACGTCAAACGCGAAGTGAGCCATGTGCTCGCCCCCGATTTTGAGGCCCGCTACCACAACGTGGACAGTGGCACCTGTTTTATCGAAAGCCGCTATGCCGAGTTCCTGAATACGCAGGCGATTATCGAATTGGCGAAACAGGCCGAAAAAGATGGCTGTGCGGGTATCTTTGTGGATTGTTTTGGCTCGCCCGGCGTATCGGTTGTACGTGAGTTGGTGAACATACCTGTGGTCGGTGGCTTTGATGGTGCGGTGCTGATGGCTTCAGCCATCGCCCAGCGCTTTTCGATTGTGACGGTATTGCCTGCGGTCTGCCCTATGCTGGAGGAACAGGCCCGCGCACTCGGCATCACACAAAATCTGGCCAGCATTCGCAATGTAGAAATGCCGGTGAAAGACCTGAAGGACAAAAACAAACTCATCGCCCATCTGCTCAAAGAAAGTGAAATCGCCATCAGGCAAGAGGGCGCACAAGCCATTGTTCTGGGTTGCACGGGCATGGTTGACGTAGTCGATGCGGTGAAGGCGCAACTGCAAGAGAAGGGCTTGCCCGCCCCGGTGATCGACCCCAGTTATGCGGCGATTAGCCTACTGCAGTCGCTGGTGCGTTGCGGGCTCAGTCAAAGCCCGCTCTGTTATTTTCCCAGTCATGCAAAACTGGTCACCGACCCAAGTGCATGCAGCCTTTAAAGCTGGTAGCGGGCTTCGAGCATAAAATGACGCCCGCCTTCGGGGATATCATCGGGAATACCGGCCGAAGGAGAGCGCAGATTTTCATCGCTCACATTGTAAAGTGTCGCCTGTAGATCAAGACCAGGAAGCAACTCAAGCGCATTAAAGGCCAGATCAAGACTGGTCTGGTCTTTCAGTTCGCTGCGCCCATCACCGGCAGCGCGTTTGATGCGACCACGGTGGTGCAGGCCGGCATAGGCATTGTAGTGCTGTGATATTCGCCAGGTGACACCTGCATTCGCCTTGTGCATGGGCACACCCGAGCTACGAGTATTCTGCCGCTCGTCTTCAGGATACTGATAGGTGTAGTTCAGATTGAAAATAGAACCTTGTTGCAGGCGATGCTGCCATTCTGTTTCTACACCCCACACCTTAAAACGCCCGTAGTTCTGGTAAGGGTTACCGGGGCGAATCACATCCTTTACTTTGTTGCGAAAGACCGTTGCACGTGCCTTGCTACGCGACGTTAATGCCGCGCTGATACCCAATTCAACACTTTCAATTTCTTCGGCATCAAGATCCGGATTCCCCTGAATCGCGGGGTTATTTTTATTATGTAGCTCGCCAAAAGCCGGTGCCCGAAACGCCTCGCCGTAAGCCAGCATCAAATGGTAATCAGGGATGAACTCCCAGGTCATGCTCATGCGAGGATTCAGTTCATCGCCAAAATCGCTGTAACGGTCATAGCGCGCGCCGGTGATAAATCGTAACTGCTTGGTAACATCCCAAATACTTTGCGCATAGACAGCACTCAGATCACGCCGGTGTGAACCATTCCAATTACCACTGTCACTGATATCCTGAAAGCTTCCCAGAGGCGCCCCCGTGTTAGGGTCAAAGTTTGTCTCATGTTTCACGTCATACTGCGTTTGGTGCTCGAACAAAGCGCCCGCCAAAAATTTGTGGGCGTCTCGTAGCAGCCACGTGAATTGCGTTTCGATCCCCAATTTCTGATTTTTGACCGATGGCTTGCCCTGCACGCCATCAGGGTAATCGGGCAGTAAAACGTTCTCAGATACGAGCTCCCAATAGCTGTCAGCCTCAAAGTGATCGAAATAAAGTCGTGAACTCAGGGCTGTATTTGCCCCCATGCCTGCTTCGTGACTCAATTCCAGAAAATATTCCTGAAAGTCCTGTTCCGACTCGTCATTTAACTGGTTATTGATCCCCACATAGGGTCCACCCTTGCGCCGGACGTACTTACCTTGAAAGCCTAGCCCAGAATCATGTTGCAGATTGAACCCCAAATCGACGCGTCGTCCCCAGGCCTCGATCTCACCACTTCGACCTGCTGCGTCTTCCGCCACAAAGGCATCGTCGCCATTGGTTTCGAATAAATTGAGATTGACGGCATAGTTGATCGCCCCGGTCTCGCGCCCGGAAGAAAGATTAATCTGACGCGTATCGCGGCCTCCTCCCGCCACCAGCACTTCTTCACCATCGAGTTCATCGCCCCGCTCGGTAATAATGTTGATCACCGCTAAAAAGGCATCAGCCCCATACAAGGCCGAAGCGGGCCCGCGAACGATCTCGACACGGGAAATATCATCAATAGGAAAATGCGCATAGGTCCAGGTAGCCCCACCGTTGACCAGATTGTTGTTTACCGAATGCCCATTAATGAGAAACAATACCTTCTCACTGGATTCCGTCACCAGCCCTCGCACTTCGATAGCCGGCGTACCGATATTGGTAGTATGCACATCAAGCCCCGGTACACGCTTTAAGGCATCCGACAAATTGCGTGCCCCCGTGCGCTGCAAATCCTTGCGCGTAATCACCGATACCGCAGCACCACTTTTGGCCTGACTCTCCCGGGTGCGCGTTGCCGTCGTCACAAAGTTCTCTTCTTTGAGCCAGCGAATTTCCTGTGCCAGCTCTTCGGTATGACCACTGGCCATGGCCTCGTTGCCCACAGGGCTGGAGAGTAACAGGGAGCCAAGCGCAAGCCGTATCGCGCGGGTAATCGCCAGTTTGGGGGAACAATTTAATGCGGTCATTTATGCGTTCTTTTTTGTTATGGTTGGAGATAAGCGGGTGTCCGACCCTCGCCATAATATAGCCCAAGATGTACTTCAGAGGGTTACCAACTGCCGGTATTTTCCATCGATACCCAAGGTTCCTGCGGTGCTAAAGGTTCTCCTTTTTGTAGCAGTTCGATAGAAATACCATCAGGCGAGCGCACAAAGGCCATATGCCCATCGCGTGGCGGCCGGTTTATGGTTACGCCTGCCGCCTGAAAGCGCTCACACAGCGCATAGATGTCGTCTACCCGATAGGCCAGATGACCAAAGTTACGGCCACCTTTATAGGTTTCGTCATCCCAATTGTAGGTCAACTCAATCATGGGGGCCTTGTCTTCTCTGGCGCGATCAACATCCTCAGGTGCCGCCAGAAAAACCAGAGTAAAGCGCCCTTTTTCGACGTCTTTGCGGCTGATCTCCACCAAGCCCAGCAACTCACAATAAAAGTGCAGTGAGGCGTCGATATCGCGGACGCGCACCATGGTATGTAAATACTGCATCGCGTGTTCTCCAATAAGCGCAAGATTGAGTAGGGGATCTTACGTGAGATGCGCCCTACGTCAAACTCCCAAACGGATTTGAACGCCACCTGTTGCTGCTGCATCAGCAAAGCGCTAGATTGACCACGCCCACTCTTCATACGATTACCAAGGAGCGGTTTATCATGCCAAATTCGCGCAGGCTGACATTTGCCTTTTGCCTGTTTATTGCCGCCAGCTTTACCGCACATGGCCTCCCTGAAGCACCGAATGCCAAACAACAAAAACAACAGCGATGTGAAGATGCCGGTATTGATCCCCTGTTTGAGGCCTCGCTCGGAGACCTGTTATTACAGAAACAGATTGAACTCCCCCTATCACTGCAGCACGATCCGGCGGCAGCAGAGCGCAGCATGTTGCACTACTGCATGCAATTCAGCGTCAAGGCACACTACTATCCCGACGCGTTAATCAGTGAGTTAGATGAATATCCCGAAGTGGCCGACACGGACACCTAAGCGGACCAAGACACATACTCTCATGCGCCAGCGATAAAACCAGCCGTTCAAAACGGTTGTTGGCGTGATGAAAAATAACAAGAGCAAGAGACCCCATGGACTCACGATTTAATCTCGCCATGCATAATCCGCGCATTATTCACCATATTTTTGCGCTCATTGGCAGTCTGTTTTTTACCTTCATCAGCTGGCGGCTTTACGATCAGAATCTGCTGACACTCACTGGCACTGAGTTCGCCTGGTATCTACTGATTTTCTGGCTGGGAAATTGTTTTTTTTCAGGCCTGTTCCTGCTGCCGCTCAGTGAACAATTCAAATACAAATGCCTGGTACTGGTGCATATTCTTTGGGGCCAGCTCAGCCTGATCACGATGGGCTACTTCAGCCCCAATGTGCTCGAGATCAGTATGATGATGAGCATTGCCACGTTTGCGTTTGTGGTCTTTGGTATCGCCTCGACCAAACTGTTATGGCTGTTTCTGATTACTGCCACCGGGTTCGGCGGCTTGCTCTATACGATAGCGCCCCACCGCAGCCACGAAGAGCTCACATTGATACTGGTTGCCTATCTGGTCTGTGCCGTATTTATTACCGTCATCAATGCATATGTGGGCAACCTGCAGGCTTTTTTATCTAAACAAAACCGTTTGATCAAACTTAAATCCGATGAGCTGGAACTGACCCAGACGGCATTAATGCGCGCCAAAGAAGATGCTGAAGAGAGTTCACGCTCCAAAACCCGTTTTCTCGCCGCCGCCAGTCATGACTTGCGGCAGCCCCTGCATGCTCTGGAACTGTATATTGGCGTGCTGGCCGAACAACCTGGCAAAGCGCCCGAGCATGTACTCACACGCATGAAAAAGTCGGCCTATGAGTTGCGCGAGCTGCTTAACAGTTTGTTTGATATCTCGCGCTTTGATGCGCAAGTGGCCGACGTCAACGTGCGGCGAGTGCGTCTCGATCAGATCGTCGAAGACCTCGAAGTGGAGTTTAAGGATCTGTCAGAAAAAATGGGACGACCGCTTACCGTGCGTCCCTCCCACGCTATTGTGCGCACCGACCCCATACTGATGCACCGCATTATTCGCGGTCTGGTCAATAACGCCCTGACGCACGCCCAAAAGGGACGCGTATTGCTTGGTTTTCGATCCAAGGGCGACCGTATTCGCTGTGAAGTGTGGGATTCCGGCATCGGGATTGCCCCCGAAAACCAAAGCAAGATTTTTGAAGAGTTTTATCAGGTGAAGAATGCGCATCGCGATCGGGCGCATGGCTTGGGCCTGGGCCTGGCACTGATCCAGCGTATGTGTCACGCCTTGAATCATAAATTTGGCATGCGCAGTGTGCCGGGCAGGGGCAGCGTATTTTGGGTAGAAATGACGCGCGCCGACATTGCCGATGAATATGAACACGAGCCACTCAACATGCCGCAGGCGAGTCTTGCACAAAACAACCAGGCTACTCTACTCTGTATCGACGATGAAACCGCCATTCTCGATGGCCTGCAGTTGTTGCTGGCACAATGGGGTTATCGTGTCGTGATCGCTGATAACGTAACGAATGCCCTATTGGTGCTGCAGAAAGATGCGATCACACCCGATCTGATACTCTGCGATTATCGGCTTGCCGAAAACACGAATGGCATCGATGCAATTCGACAGATTAACGTGCACCTGCAACAGAACATTCCCGGATTGTTGATCACCGGCGATCTGGATCAAAACATTGAACACCAGGCCAAACATGCTGGTTTACGCCTGCTGCGAAAACCACTTAATCCGGCCAAGCTGAAGCTGTATCTGCAACGCATGCTTGCCAAGGGGTTGGACGAAGCCTCCGCTTAGACTGCGCCCCACGGTGAATAAGCGTCGCTACGCAAGCCCTTTACCTTATTGATTAGCTTGAAGGGCGCAGCTATTCAGCCACTAAAAACGACTCGGGCAGCAGCTTGTGTTTTTTCGCAATCAGAATGCAGGCGGTACGGTTCTTGACATCAAGAATCTGAAACAAAGCCTTGGTATGCGATTTGACGGTATTGATGGTCACACTCATGCGCTCACTGATTTCGCGATTACTCAGGCCTTGCCCCATGTAGGTAAGCACCTTGAACTGTTTGCGCGTGATGCCCAGTTTTTCGGCATTTTGAGCACAGGTGTCACGTGCCGGCTCCCCGCGCTGGTAAAAACTGCGGTAATTGGGCGGCACATACTGATGCCCCAACAACACCTGCTGCAGGGCCGCCAGCAGCTCTGTTTTGCTTAGAGATTTGTTGATAAATCCAGCGGCCCCGGCGGCCAGTGCGCAGTCGATATCAGCAATATTTTCAGAGGCAGAAATGGTGACAACGGGTATCCAAAGGTCCTGTTTGAGCAGGCGCTGAATAAAGGCAATACCGCTCATTTCGGGTAAGTGCAGATCACACAGAATCAAATCGTAAGCACCCGCATGCGAGAGCATTTTGAAGGCATCAAGTGGCGAGATAGCTGTATCGAGGAGAAAGCGCTGCTGTCCATTATGCGTACATCCTTCGAGCCCCAGTTTCAAACCATCCAGAAAAAACGGATGATCATCGATCACCAGTATACGTGTGACCTGCGTTTCCATTGTTCGCCCCCGTTGGCAAGACATGGTTTACCACGTGCCTTGTTGTGATTATTTTCGTTGTTAATTTAACACAGCTTCGCAAGCATTGAACGGCACAAGTTAACAGCTTTATGCATCCCTCACTTCACCCTAAAGTGGCAATTTAGCGCACACATACGCATTTTTAGGCACGCCTTCACAAACCGTTTAGTCAGCCCTGTGCACATGACATATTTCTACCCTAAAGGGTGAATTTGAGACTCCCTCAGCGCGTTAGTTTGATCTCGCCAACGACAATAACAAGGAGGCAACATGAAACTTTCGGCGTACACACGTACCAATCCAGAAATTAATCAGAAAAGCGCCTGGCCCAGACTTAGGCAGACCATTCCCTCTTTTTCATATTTACGGCCGGGCTTCAATAAGCCTGACTGCAGGGAGCCATTGGATGCTGCATCGCCCGCCCCCACGCCAGACACTGTGCGTACCTTCTATCTGGCTAAATATCAGCTCAGCATCGACATCGAAATATTTGATCAACCGGCACAAAAACCGCACGCCACACAACAGAGCTTAATTAACAAGATCGCCGACATTACACGGCTCGCCTGGGAAGACTTTGGCGAAGTCGTGCAGAGCTGGTTTGAATGGGCGAGTGTGCTGGTACTGGTGAGGGTGGAAGGCAAAATCGTGGGCTTTAACGCCTGCACATTTGAAGACGACCGGGTGGCGCTTTACCTAGCATCCTTCGTTTTACCGGAATACCAGTCGGTGGGCATCTCGAAAATCATGCAGAACATGATGATAAAAAAGATGCTTTACCAGCGAGGTCTCAGACGCTTTTTCGAGCCCGTCTGGTTTACCTTTCGCACCCAGAATCCGCGGGTGGTGCAACGAGTGATGCGTTATCGCGCTGCGCCCTGCGTCAAGGGAACACCCGCTAGCGAACAAGAGCGTAACATCGCGCGCGGCGTTGCCCAACGCTTCTCGCCCCACTGCGAGTTTGACGATCAGCATTTTGTATTAAAGGGCGCGCTTAAAGACAAACCCGACCTGCTCCAGAGCGAAAAAATCTTTTATTCAG
Source organism: Oleiphilaceae bacterium (assembly GCA_033720775.1). GTDB lineage: Bacteria > Pseudomonadota > Gammaproteobacteria > Pseudomonadales > Oleiphilaceae > PZPK01. The sequence goes on from JAWWBW010000029.1 coordinate 11,160, forward strand.
GCAACCCCACTGTCGACACCTTTTGCCAACAACACCTGAAATACGAAGAGCAGAACGGCAACCTGTTTATCTGCGTGGGTCGCTTCAACTGGATCCAACAACTTTACTTTTGGCTGATGTACTAACACGAGAGCCCCGACATGACACAACACATATCCTGCATTCAAGATTTTAAGGCCTGCTTTGGTACAGCCTTCGATTGCACCGACACCACATGCACCGATCGCGCCCAAAGCACATATGGCTACCAGTCCACGCTATTAGGGGTGCTGTACCCCGAATCGCGGCAAAGCATCGTGCAGGCGATCACGCTGGCAAAACAGTATGGGGTACAGCTGAGCCCCATCTCTCGCGGCAAGAACTGGGGCTGGGGTTCCAGCGCCCCGCATCAGGCACAAACCATTTTGCTCGATTTATCACGCATGCGCGGCATTCTCGACTTCTCGGAGCAACTCGGCTACATCACGATACAGGCGGGAGTCTCGGTCGCCGAGGTCATTGCCTTTCTTGAGCGGCAAGGCTCACAACGCATGCTACCGATGGGCGGCACCACCGCCGACGCCAGTCTGATTGGGCATCTGTGTGAGCGAGGCATTGCCGTGGGCACCAGCTACCATGATCGCGCCAGCCATGTGTGTGGCCTGCAAGCGATTCTGGGCGATGGCCGCGTGATTCATACCGGCATGCGGCGCTACGGCCAGAGCGCGGTCGCCGCGACCCATCGCTGGGGCCCCGGCGCCAGCCTCGAATCGCTGCTGACGCAAAGTGACTTTGCCATCGTCACCGAAGCAACCATTTGGCTTCCCACCAAGGGCGAAAACGCCTTTGCCGTGATTGCGGCCAGTCATCAATTGGCTGATCTGGTGGACACATTTCGCGATTGCGAAGGCCTTGGCCTGCGCGTGGCAGCCCAGATTTACAATCGCGCCAAGGTAGAAAAACTGTTTTTTGCCCGCAATCCAGCCATGCGGCAACAGCTGCCTCCCGGCGACTGGGTCGCGATTGCCCCGGTGTATCCGGCCAGCGCCCAGCATGCTGAAGCCGACCGCACACTTATTCTGCAACGCCTGCAGCAACACGAAGACTGCAAGGCGGTCACCCTGCCACTCGACGCCAGTTTTGGCCCCTTCAACGGCCAAGCCTATGCCAATGACGATGTACTGCTCGGCATGCTGTATCGCTGGGGCGAGCATCAACGCGGTCCCGGAGTCGACCCCCAACGGGATCAATGCGGCATTTTATGGGGCTGCTTTGCCGCGCCCATGCTGGGCGACGCGGTCACACAGGCCTGCACACTGATCACGAAGATACTTGCCGCACACGATCTGGAAGTGTTTCAGGCGGTGCATAGTGTGTCTGAACGCGCCTGCCTGCTCTTCCCGCAACTGTCCTTTCCGCAAGCGCGCAGGGGGGAAGCTGTCAAGGCCATGCAGGAACTGACTGACTCGCTGCATAATTTGGGCTTTCCGGTTTATCGCGTGCCTGCCGGGTTAGGCGGTGTCGCACCTTCTGGAGATGACCACGATGCCGTGGTACAGCAAATACGGCAGGTGTTTAACCCCCATCACGTATTGGCACAGGGCAAATACACGCCCTCCGTAAAACCTGCGACATCGGCTAGCTTGGAGGCAGTGACGGACCCGGTTCACGCTTTTAACTGAAAAGAGCGGAACTGACTCTCATTTCTGGCACCCCTCCCACTTTAGGATGAGGCGGTGCCATGACCACTATTTTAAGGTTCGCCTTGCCTAATTCATTTACTCGATTACAAAAACAAAGAGGTAGAACACGTGAAAACCAAGGCTTTTAGAAAACTATTGGCGGTCGGCTTGTGCTCCCTTGGTGTCGCCAGCCAAAGCAGTGCCGCCGCCTTCAAAATCGACAACCAGTTCGCGAATGATCGCAGCATCAAACCCAAGCAGACCCTGTCGTTGAAGTACGCCGACAGCTATGCGTCCTGCACCCGCGTAAGCTGGTATCTGGAGCGTCCCGATGGTACCCAGGTCACCATTCGAGAGAACGCAAAAACCGCTACCATGCCCGGGCAAGCCCTAGAGGGTGACTACACCCTGCGTATGGTCACTCAGGGTTATGACGGCCGCTGGTTCTTCAACCTGTTTGGTTGCAACAACCCCGATCATCACGTGAGGGCGACCACGGTCAATCTCAACCTGTATGCCTATACGCAAACCAAATATCCGGTGTTTATGATTCCCGGGGTCACCGCTTACGACGAGCTTGACTACCTGCCTCTGGCTGGCGGCCTCGACTATTTCTACAACATCAAGGAAACCATCGAACAGGACTCTTCACAGACCGTTGTGACGGTTGCCCTCGATCCCTGGCTGCGCACCGAGCCGCGTGGCGAGGAATTAGCCTACAAGATTCTCGACCACTTGCTCTTTTTGCGAGAAAAAGACGAGGCCATGGGCGTTTATAAACCACTGAGCGAGTACCGGGTAAATCTGGTCGCACACAGCCACGGCGCCACCACCTCACGCGCCGCTATCCGCATTCTCAAGCAAATGTTAAGCAATGCAGGCGGCGAATGGTCGCAATGGGGCCCGGTCGCATCGCTGACTACCATTGGTGCTCCACACTTCGGCACACCAACCGCCGACGGCGCAAACCATGCTTTGTATGAATGGAATAACGGCTCCGCCGGCAACCTGTTTATCAAAGGTGTTGTTTGGGCACTTGGACCTGCAGCAACGGAGCTGCTTAACCTGCTTTCACTAGGTAATGATCTCGATAGCGCGACCGAACAGTTGGGCGGCGACCACGCCAACTATGACAGTGATGGCATCTACGATGTACTGGATGACTTCACCCAAAAAGGTATGGCGCGCTTCAACCATTGTTACCCCAGTCAGGGTTTACCAGAAGGCGCACGCTACTTTATTGATGGCCAGTCCGGAGACTCCGCTCACATTGAAGTGGAAGAGTGCTATGACTACAGCGGTTATTGGAATCAGGCTCTGAATAGCGTTACCGACAATACCAGAAGTTTTGGCATTACCCATAGCGAGGGCCCAAGTATCAGTATTCCAGTCATGTTGGCGGCTACGCCGGATGACGCCTACGGTGAAAACCTCAGTGCACCTAGCTATGACAACGAAGGTGTCAACCTGAATCGTGTCACCGCCGACTTCAGCAATGGCGTCTATGGTAATGGTCTGGGAGATCCGATCTCACCCACTGCACCCGATGCAGTGCGCTATTTCTCCTTTACCGGAGGTGGTGAGGACCTTCATGGCGACGGACACCACGTTGGACGATGGAATACCAGCTGGTTTACTGGCGATCACCATTTACTGTTCAGCCTGGACGACCCTGTTATTGGACTGTTTAACGCCGCGCACCAACTGGTTGGCAATGACACCACCAGCGAACAACACTTCGGCTCCTGGTTAAGCAATTACCTGCACCACGTAATTACCGGTAGTGTCATGGATAACCGCACCATGCGCTTTAACGGCAAGGTCGGATACACCAAGGACTCTGATGCCTTTATTCCGGTCGCCAGTGCCCGCTTTGGTCAGTTTATCGGCACTTTCCGTCCCTGGAACCATCTTGATGAAGTCAATGGTATTGGCGGAACCGTATCCACGGCTCCCGATGCAGCCCCCCCACCCAAGGTTTGGCAGAAGCACTTTAACCGCCTCAAGGTGAATGGGCTCTAAGCAATCCACCTGCACCGTGCCACTACCATGAGCAGTGGCACGGCTGCACTAAGAGAAGGTGTAACCATGAACAAGAAACACATTGTTTTGCCAGTGGTGTTGTTATCGGGTCTCGGCCTGACTTATCTGAGTATGACAACGCCGAAGCCCGCAACAAGCGAGAGCACTGCGACCGCATCAGGACCTGACACAAAGGCGATAGTTCAGGTTGAAGCTTTACCCGCTGAATCGGCGCACATGCTCAGTATTGATCCAAATAGTGTCGCGCATACCGAACAAGCGGCACCCAGCGCTAACCGCATTTCTACGGCAACCTATCAAGGTATGTCTGCCTATGGTCCTTTACCCGCATATCTGGCCGATGTCGAAATTCAGCCAATCGATGTGGATGCACAGGGCCATCTGATTTTGTCTGCCAATATAAAATCGGTGTTTGACCATTTTCTGCTGGCGTCTCAAGAAGAAGGGCTGGACATTGCCATCGCACGAGCTCACGAATACCTGAGCATGGTTTTGCCTGAACCCGCCGATTCACAGGCCCGCGACCTGCTAATTCGCTACATTGATTTTCGTTATGCACTCGATGAAGCATTAAAAACCGTCACGATTGATCCTGAAGCAAAAGACCGTGTCAGCCGCTTTGAGCAGGCCTTGACTGTCAAGCGTGCCGTACGACGCGAGTTTTTGTCTGCGGACGAAGTATCTGCCTTCTGGGGCAATGAAGAAGCCTATGAGGAATACAGTCTCGCGCGGCTTAAAATCTATAGCGATGAATCCCTCAATGACGAGCAGCGTTTTCAGGCCATGGCTCAAGCCGAAAGTCACCTTCCGCCATCGCAACGCCAAACCGCACAGCGCGCTCGGGAGCGGGCGTATCTGGAGCGACAGGTACAACGTATGCGCAACCAGGGCGCGAGTGAACAGGATATACACCAATTGCGTGTCGGCGTTTATGGTGAAGCCGGCGCGCAGGCTCGGGCCTTCCTTGATGATGCGTCGCCGGAATGGCAGCAGAGGGTACAAGGATTTCGCGAACATGTGGCACAAATTGCACAGGATTCCAGTCTGAGTCCGGACGAGAAACAGATCGCCATCAAGCAGGCGAGTGAGGCCAACTTTACCGAGAAGGAACAGGTCAAACTGATGCTGCAAGGCTTGAAAGAACGGGTACAGCATTATCGTCAGGCATCCAAAGAAAACACCCTCGCCAGCAATTTGTGATTGATCATCTGGCAGTATGCTGCGTTTTAAAAAGCCGCCTCACTGGGCGGCTTTTTGTTGTGGAATACTTAAAAGCGTATTCCGGCCCGACAACAAACAAGGACGAGGCAATGAGTAAAAAGATCACCGTGATTCTGGGTAACTCCGACCCACAAAGTTTTTGTGCCGCACTCGCACAACGCTACGTCGCAGACGCCGAACAGGCCGGTCACCAGGTACGTTATTTCAAACTGGGCGAAATCGAGTTTGATCCGGTGTTGCGCATGGGCTACAAACAACGCCAGGAACTGGAACCCGGCCTGCAAGCGGTAAAAGATGGCATCACATGGGCCGACCATCTGGTATTTGTCTATCCCGTGTGGTGGGGGTCGATTCCGGCCTTGCTCAAGGGCATGTTTGATCGCGTATTTCTGCCCGGTTTCGCGTTCAAGTATCGTGAGGACTCACCCTGGTGGGACAAACTCCTGGCAGGCCGCAGCGCCCATGCCATTGTCACCATGGACACCCCGCCCTGGTATTTCCGCTGGATATACGGCGACCCGGCCCACAAACAGATACGCAAAACGATTCTCGAATTCACCGGTATTAAACCCGTCAAAATCACCTCACTCGGACCCATTCGTTCGGCGGATGAAAACAAGCGCTTACGCTGGCTGGAATCAGTCGGCCGGGCAGCACGCTTGGCTTAGAGACGAGTGATGCATTCGTTGTGGAAGGGGGGGAGCCGTCGCGAATGAAACGGATCCAACCTGCTAGCGTTTCGACTAAGCCTCGCTTATCGCGCTGCTCACAATTAACACCATAAACAGCGCAACAATATTCTGTGAGCAATTAACCCCATGCTGTGCCATGATGGCGCTTTGCAAGGAGCATGCGATGAATCAGCCAGCCCCCAACCTGAGCGACACCCTCGAAGGCCTCAACCAGCTAGTGAATGAAGGTATTGTGGGCGTGAATGATGTGGTGGAGGCCATGCATAAAACCATCGCCAATCGTAGCCTGCTCTCACCCCGCCGCGACACGCACGTGACGCCCCTGCTACCTGGCCTGGCCTATGCTTCGGTGCGCACCATTACGCGCCTGGTTGGCCAGTCCATTGATGTGCCGCTTAAGCTTGCCCGCCCTTACATGCAACACAAACAGCTCCCCGATGCGTGGCAACATCTGATTAGCGCGCTCAATGGTGTACTCGGCGATCATTTGGTGGCACAGCAAAACCCTCTGGCGATACCCATGGGCTTTTATCGCGATGGCAAAGCCTTTGAGATTGACGCGCTGCGCGCGGAGCTCAAACAAAAACAGGGCAAACTGCTGTTGCTCGTGCACGGGCTATGTATGAACGATATCGCCTGGCAGCGACAGGGCCATGATCATGGTCAGGCGCTTGCCGAGGCCTTGGGCTACGTGCCTATTTATCTGCGTTATAACAGTGGTCGTCACATCTCTGAAAATGGCCGCGAGCTTTCGCTACAACTGGAACGGTTGCTGACCGACCTTGATTTACCGGTGGAGCTGAGCATTCTGTGCCACAGCATGGGCGGATTGGTCACGCGCAGTGCCTGCCATGTAGCAAAAAACGCATCAGAGCAGGGCGACACACATGGCGGCACAGCAAACTGGCGCGCTCACCTGAAACACCTGGTATTTTTGGGCTCCCCCCACCACGGCGCGCCGCTGGAGCGCATTGGCAATATCATCGACCGGCTGTTAATCGCCACGCCCTATTCAGCGCCGCTGAGCAAGCTCGGCAAAGTACGTAGCGCCGGTGTGACCGACCTGCGTTATGGTTATCTGCTTGATGAAGACTGGCAACACAGCGACCGTTTTGACAAACACAACCCCGCACAACGCACCCCGGTGCCACTACCTCGTGACGTGGCCTGTTATACCGTGGCGACAACCACTGCCTCGCAGGGTAAGCCTGACTTGCTGGGCGACGGACTGGTGCCGCTTAACAGTGCCTTGGGCCGCCACAAAGACGCGCGATTTAATCTAGAATTTGCAGAAGAGCACTGCTGGACTGGCTATGGCATCCACCACCTCGACCTGCTCAATCATCCCGAAGTATTGCAGGCCTTGATGGCATGGCTGAAGTAAGCAAACTATGAATGGCTGCTTGCTTCGGCCTCAGGTGCACCACCATCGGTAGGATAAATACGTACATCGCGCTGCGGGAAGGGAATCTCGATACCGTTCTGCTGCAGGGTTTCGAGAATAATCAGTAATAAGTCGCCACCCACCCGGTTCTTTCCATCATCAATGCCCGTCATCCAGAATTCGACAAACATATTGATGCCGTTATCGCCAAAGCTGTCGATCTCGCAATCGGGGCGCTCTTCAAAGGGTAAATCGGGCCCGCTCAATACCTGCGGATGCTCACTGACAGCCGCTTTGATCAATTCGACCAATTCACGCACATTGGTTTTGTACGATACCGAAAAATCGACCCGGTAACGTTGCTTGTCGTTCTTGTGTGTCCAGTTGGTGAAAGCGCTGGTGATGAACTTCTCGTTGGGCACCACAATGTCTTTGCCATCAAAGGTTTCGAGTGTTGTGGACCGCATATTCAGCACCCTTACCGTACCCGTGCGGCCATCTTCAAGCTCGATAAAGTCGCCGACCGACAACGAACGGTCGAAGATGATGATCACCCCCGAAATAAAATTAGAGGCAATGGCTTGCAAGCCAAAGCCTAACCCCACACCCAAGGCGCCACCAAATACCGCCAGCGCTGTCAGATTAATGCCCATCAATTGCAGCAAGAGCAGAATGATGATCAGGAACAAAGCGATTTCAAACAGCTTGGCGAAGATCTCGCGCGTGCGAAAGTCCAGCGACTCCTGCTTGCGAATAATGGTCTGGCCGGTTGAATTGGATACGCGGCCCAACCAGAACAGTAAGGAGCCAAAAATAACCGTGCGCAATATGCCGTATACCGAGATGTGAATATTGCCCAATTCCAGCGACATGGCATCGAGCGCGGCAACAATATCATCCAGCACGCCAATCACATGTAAGAACAGAATCGGCATACCGATCCAGCGAAAGGCGCTCGCCACCAGCCGCCCCGTGATCACCAGATTGATAAAGGAGTTGAACAGGAGCAGCATGGCGACACCAAAGGCGGTCTGAATGACCCAGCCGCCCTCGGTGATCAACGCTTGAAAGCTTAACGAAAGACGTAATAACAGCAGCGCAAACAGGGGGAAAAACAGTTTTCCGCAACGAAATAACAAGGCCTTGATGGGCGCGTTCTCGGGCGAAGCGGGCGGTGTATGTAACAGCGGCACATGCTTGCGAATTTTGAGTGACACCAGATAGGCCACGCAGTAGATAAGTATGATCACGCCAATCTGGCTGTAGGTGGCAGGGTCTACCAATGCTGCCAGCGCTTGCTGCATGATGAGGTCGGTTTGATGGAATAATTCGGTCGCAGTCATGCTTGTTATATCGTCCTGGTACGGTGTACGCGAAAGAGAAAGCGGATCACTTGTCTCAGCTTAGACGGTGAGCCTCATATACCCAATTTTTCGCCTTGTTTTCGCGCTAAACTGCGCGCCGATTTAGTCTCTATGCGCTACCCTTAGTCCATATTACATTTACCCTTCACCCTTCTTCGACTGACTTTCCGGGGAATATCATGAAACTTGCCATACTGTCCTGCGGACCCAAATCCTACAGCACCCAGCGCCTGAAAGAAGCCGCACTGCAACGCGGCCACAACGTAAAAGTGCTGAATACCCTCAAGTTTGCCATCGACCTGCAACGCGGCGAACCCGACCTGCACTACAAACAAAAAGTGCTGTCGACTTATGATGCAGTGTTGCCACGTATCGGCGCCTCCATTACTTATTACGGCACTGCCGTGGTCCGGCAGTTTCAGGAAATGGACGTGTTCTGTGCCAATACCGCACACGGTATCAATAACTCTCGCGACAAGCTGCGCAGTTTGCAACTGTTGAGCCGGCACCACATCGGCATCCCCCGAACCGCCTTTGTGCGCGATAAAAAAGACGTACTGCCAGCGATTGAACGCGTGGGTGGCGCACCGGTCATCATCAAATTAATTGAGGGCACTCAGGGTATTGGAGTACTACTGGCCGAATCGGTGACCACTGCCGAATCCATCATCGAATTACTGCAAAGCCAAAAGCAAAACGTACTGATTCAAAAATTTGTCGCAGAGAGCAAAGGCAAAGATATTCGCGCCATCGTCGTGGGCGATCGTGTCGTGGCAGCCATGCGTCGCGTCGCCCAGGGCCAGGAGTTCCGCAGCAATGTGCATCGAGGCGGTGTTGCGGAGCAAGTAGAGCTCTCAGACGAGTTTAAAGAAACCGCCGTGCGTGCAGCGCAGATTATGGGGCTACAGGTGGCCGGGGTCGACATGCTCGAAAGCAAGACCGGCCCGCAGATTATGGAGGTGAACTCGTCA
>JAWWBW010000030.1:0-19846 GCA_033720775.1 Oleiphilaceae bacterium
AAATTAGGTGGTGATCTTTTCCAGTGTCCGAGACGTAAAGAGCATCAGTGACGCAGGAGCCACAAGCAAAAAAGAGGTAGAGGATCCTATATGAATCTAGTCGTTATTGGTGCCGGTATTATGGGTGTCACCTTCGCCAAGCTAGCGAAGGAGATGGCACCGGATCTTAAAGTTACCATTCTTGAACGCCTGGACGACGTTGCGTCGGGCAACACACACGTGTTCAACAACGCAGGGACCGGCCACGAAGCCAATTGTGAGCTCAACTACACCCCGGTTGACGAGGAAGTCATTGCGGTTGAGAAGGCGCTTAAAATCCATGCGCAATTCAATGTAGCCAAGCAATTTTGGGCGTATCTGGTGAAAGAAGGTGTCATCAAAGACCCTGGTACTTTTATTCATCAGACCAAGCACTGCACACTCGTTAAAGAAGATGCCATTGGCGAATTAAAGCTGCGTTACAAAGAGATGTCCGCGCATCACTTCTTCGACCATATGCACTACTCAGATCAACATGATCAGATTCGGGAGTGGATTCCCTACACCATGGAAAACCGCCCCGCGACTGACCGCGTTGCGGCCACCATGATCGACTACGGCTCCGATGTAAACTTTGAATCCCTCACCAAGCAACTGGCCAAGCATCTGGTGCACGATCTGGACGTTGAGATCGCCTATCGCACACATGTGCGCCATGTGCATCGTAGCCCGACCGGACGATGGATCATTGAAGCCAACCAGTACAACGAACCCATTCAGTACAAAGCTGACATTCTATTTGTTGGCGCAGGTGGCGGCGCCTTTCCGCTGCTGAAGAAAAGTCACCTGCCATGCTGCACACGCTATGCAGGCTTCCCGGTTGGCGGCCGCTTTTTGCAAGCGAAGATTACTGAAGCGGAAGCGCAATACTACGGCGCCAAAACCTATGGTAAGGCCAAAGTGGGAGCGCCTCCCATGTCGGTCCCACATCTTGACTTGCGCGCAGTAAACGGCGAGCACTATTTATTGTTTGGCCCCTTCGCTACCTTCACGCCGATTCTTGAGAAAAACCGCGGCATCATGGACTACATTCGTTCGGTCAGGCCGCACGATATCCCGAATCTGCTAAACGTCGCCAGAGAACACTTTTCGCTGGTCAAGTACCTCTTCTCAGAAGCCTTGAAAGGCAAAGCCAGCATGCTTGAGGAGCTGGAGGACTTTGCCCCCGGCCTGAGTAAAAAGTTTGACTGGCAGGTCATTCAGGCGGGTCAGCGCGTACAGATTATCAAGGATGGTGACCTGCAGATGGGTACCGAGATAGTGGTATCCGAGGATAAAACCTATGGCACGCTGCTGGGTGCGTCGCCCGGTGCATCGGTATCACCCGAAGTTATGCTGCGCTGTATGGATGCCTTGCTGCCCCAGATCACCGGCACAGAACACGCACAAAAAGTGCGCAAGAAAATGTTCCCCTGCGACGATCTCGACGCGCTGATCAAGGATGCAGATCTGTACCGTAAATTACGCAAGCAGGCCAACGAGAAACTCGGGCTCGGCGCCCCGGAATAAATAAGTGGCTGTTGGCGGGTCATAGCAATCCGCGATGACTCGCTAGCAAGCTTCTCTTCATTAGGTTTCAGGCCCGTTCATCTTTGGGTGACTCCATCACCACATAGGTGGTAATGGCATTTACCTGTGGCAAGGTACCCAAAACATCTGTGTGAAACACCTTATAAGCAGCCAGATCCTCCGTTTCAACGCGCAGAATATATTCAAATGAACCCGTGATATTGTGGCATTCCCTTACCTCCTGCGATTTGGTGATCGCCTGCTCAAAGGCGCGCTGCGATTTTTTCGTGTGATCGGATAAACCCACCGCAATATAAGCCGTAAAACCAATACCTAAGGCTGCCGGGTTCAGCACCGCGCGATAACCGCTAATCACGCCGAGTCGTTCCAGCTCTTGAACGCGTCGTAAACAGGCCGAAGGCGACAAACCGACCCTATCGGCAAGTTCGGCATTGGTGACGCGCCCGTCTGCAACCAGCTCACGCAATATTTTTTTGTTTATTCTGTCTAAAGCTACTTTTTGTTGCATCACTAGCCCTCTATCGCGCAATAAAAACAGAATATTTCGTACATTATTTCGTATAGTAATTATCCTATCAATACATACCAAATGGTCAGATTGAGAGTACCCCATGTCGATTGAACTGCTTGTTGCTCTGAGCCTGTTTGCCTTTGTGTCTTCCATCACCCCGGGCCCAAACAACCTCATGCTCATGGCCTCGGGTGCCAACTTCGGTTTTGTGCGCACGGTGCCCCACATGCTCGGCGTTGGCATTGGATTCACGCTGATGGTGATCCTGGTGGGTAGTGGTCTCATGCACTTGTTTGACGCCTACCCGCGTTCGTATACCGTCTTGCAAGTTGTGAGCGTGGTATACCTGTTGTTTTTGGCTTACAAGATTGCGACCGCTGGCAAACCAGACACGAGGAAAAATCATCGGGCTAAACCCATTACCTTTGTGCAGGCGGTGCTGTTTCAGTGGGTCAACCCTAAAGCCTGGACCATGGCCCTCACTGCCATTTCGGTTTACGCCCCCGAACGCAGCCTCAATGCCGTACTGCTGGTCGCCATGGTGTTTGGTCTGATCAATCTTCCTTCGGTGAGCGTGTGGACGGTGCTGGGCCTGCAAATGCGCAAACTGTTGACCAACCCTGTACGTTTACGGTGGTTTAACCTCACGATGGCGGTACTGCTTGTCGCCTCACTGTTCCCTATGTTGTAAACAGCCAACGTCTAATGGGTGTTGTCTGAACTATTGATGCGGCAGATTTTGCTCGAGCTTCTATACTTTGGAGGAATACCCAGCTGTAGACGAGTCGCTCCTTGAACTTACCGGCAAAACGCGTCATCACACATTGTATGGTTTGTCTTTTGCTGGCCTGCCTATGGCCGGCTCTGACTTACGCGCGATGTTTGGGAGTGGTGACAGCCGGTGGCGGAGAAGACTTCTGGTTACGGGTGCAGCAGGGCGCGATGGATGCGGGCGAAGAGTTACTCATTGACGTATTCACACGCGGTGTAAAAGATGAGAGCGATGCACTGCATCAGGCAAAAATTATCGATGCAATTGCCGATCGGGGCTGCATTGGTATGGTCATCGCCCCCAACTCTCCCGAACGCGACACGCAGGTGATGCAGCTACTTTCGCGCGGTATTCCCTCGGTGTATGTTGATCGTGACCCTGGAGGCGCGCGTAAAGCGGCGGTACTCACTGACAATTTTGCTGCAGGCGAACTTGCCGCGCAGACCATTGTAGACATGCTCCCACCCAAGAGTCGTGTCGGCATTCTGCGGCTGGCCAAGAATGTCCCCTCCACTTCCGAACGAGAAGCCGGCTTTATACTGCACATAGAACAAGCCGGACACACGATTATTCTCGATGAATACTTAGGCACAACACTCAGCGAAGCCAACCAGAATGCTTACCAGGCATTGGTTGGCGCCCCCCAACTTGATGCTTTGTTTACCCCCAACGAATCCACCACGCTGGCGGTGCTGCGTATGCGTAAACGCCTTAACGAGCACCAGGCGATGCTCCATGTTGGCTTTGACACCAACCCCTTATTCATCGAAGCAATCGAGAAAGGAAAACTGAGCGCCATCGTGATTCAACAACCCAGACTCATGGGTCAAACCGCCGTGCACACCCTTTACAAAATACTGCGCGGCCACTCTGTTGAACCCGTGATTCATACCCCCACTGCTCTGGTTTTACCCTCTAATCTAGAGCAATATCGCACGCACTTTGCCCCTTTAAAAAAATAAGCACGCTGGCCGGCGCAGGCTTATTTCGACTTCTATACTAAGAAGTCTTTGTTACTCCCTTCTGTTCGTAGATTAAATCAAAATAAGGCTGTTAAAGGAAAACAACCATGGCGACGCCAATAGACCAATATCTTAAGATTCTGTCGGCTAAAGACGGCTCAGACCTTTATCTGAGCACCGGCGCACCTCCCTGCGCAAAATTTCAGGGCGTGCTAAAGCCGCTCTCGCAAACCGCTTACCAGTCTGGTGAGCTGGAGCAGATCGCGCACGATATTATGGATGCAGAACAGCGCCGCATGTTTGAAGAAGATCTGGAAATGAACCTGGCGATATCCATTCCGTCAGTGGGGCGCTTTCGTATTAATATTTTCAAGCAGCGTAACGAAGTGTCGATTGTCGCTCGCAACATCAACACCGATATTCCCAAATTCGAAGATCTCAAACTGCCCGACATCCTGAAAGATCTGGTCATGGCCAAGCGCGGTCTGGTGTTGTTTGTGGGCGGCACCGGTTCGGGTAAATCGACTTCATTGGCGGCCTTGATTGATCATCGCAACAGCACATCCTCTGGTCACATCATCACCATCGAAGACCCGGTGGAATATGTGCATCGCCATAAAAAGTGCATTATCAATCAACGCGAGGTAGGGGTGGATACACGCTCCTTCCGCAATGCGCTCAAAAACACACTGCGCCAGGCTCCTGATGTGATTTTGATTGGTGAGATACGCGACCGTGAAACCATGGAGCATGCCCTCGAATTTGCGGAAACAGGTCACCTCGCTATCTCCACCTTGCATGCCAATAACGCGAATCAGGCGCTGGAGCGGATTATTAATCTTTTCCCGGATGAAAAACGCCCCCAGCTGCTGATGGGCCTGTCTCAAAATCTGCGCGGATTTGTGTCCCAACGCTTGATTCCCACCGTAGATGGGAAACGCTGCGCTGCGGTCGAAGTGTTGCTAGGAACCAAAAGCATTCAGGAGCTGGTACTTAAAAACCGACTCACAGAAATCAAGGAGATCATGGAAAAATCCGAAAACCTTGGTATGCAAACCTTCGACACAGCCCTCTTTCGCTTGTATGAAGAAGGACGTATCAGCCTTGATGAAGCGCTGGCTAACGCCGATTCGCCCAATAATCTGCGTTTGCGCATCAAGTTGGCAAAAGGCGAAGCACCCGGTGCAGGCACTGAGTCGCGCCCAGAGGAAGATAAACCTGCAGCTATGAAAACCAGCTTTGGCGAGCTTTCACTTGAAGAAATTGAGGAAGACAAACCGGACGAAGAAGAACCGCCCCTGTTTGGCCCAAAATGACCTAAATTGGGCGTGGCAAGCGCGAACGTCTTACCCTAAAATCTCAAATGAAATCGGTAAACTTCAGTGTCCTAAAGCGCCCTACCTCTTTCTAGTTGTACAATGCTTGTACAATTTGCTGGAACCTCTCTGAATTAGAACAGGCTCAAATTTACCAGTATTCGCAAGGCAATTGCGGGCAAAATCTATTGCCCGCTGTACCGCTTCGTTCTTAAATGGCCCTGTTTCGCACTAGCGTATTCAACATGGCACACACAGAACAAAAAAAACAACTGGTCTATTTGTCCAGAAAGCGCTGCCTCTTCATCGGTTACATGCCCGAGAAAATAAGAACAACCCAGGCGTCGCCTGTGTTGTTGATCAATCTTTCTGGCAGTTTTGATATTCCGACACCCGCTGGCGTGGTGTGCAGCCGCACCCTGTTGCTCCCTGCCGGCGAAACGGCAGAATTTATCGCGCACGATAATCTGATAGCCGACCTGATGCTAGACCCGCTTTCTGGCGACTTCGAACGTGTGAAAACAGCCATGTCGTCCGTTTATCCCGGCATGTACATCAATCTCAGACAAGAGCAATGTATTGTTGATCTGATGCAGAATATCTATGACAGAGAATATGAAATAGATGAAGTGATTGCCCGGTTGCGCAGACACTTTTGCCGGCTTGCACCATTGGATAAAAAACCCACCATCGACCCGCGAGTTGAACACGTCGTCACCACCATCAGCACCTGCCCTTTTAAGAACCAGAGCGTGGCGGACCTGGCAAAAAGTACCAATTTATCGATACCGCGACTGGTCGAACTGTTCAAACGCGATATGGGTGTTCCGATTTCCAAATATCGTATTTGGCGTCGTCTGTTTACCGCAGCCCTAACACTAGCCAACAGCAGCAATCTCACGGACGCGGCGCATGCCGCGGGTTTTTGCGACTCATCCCACTACAGCAAAAAATTCAAAGACATGTTTGGCGTCAGCCCCAAGCACATCTTCGGCTCGGGCAACGACATTATACTAAAGTGTGAACAGCCGCCGAGTCGGTCATAGATTTGTACAAGCTCTGAACAGGCCCATTGCTTAGTGTTCAACCTTTCAAACCAACAGGGCTTTAGTCATGAGCGCCTTCGATAAACAGCAATTAGCCCCTCGAACCAAGGAAGTGGCAGAAGCGACTGAGCCAATGCTATATCTTTCCAATACGAGAGGGGTCTATGCCGATGTATTGAACGGCAGACGAACTATTTGCCAGAGCTGCCCCTCTCTGGTACTGGGGTTGGATGGTGTACTCACACTGAATGGTAAAACCACGCGCAGTTTTTTGGTAAAAGCGGGGACACGCATGCAGCTTACCGCAATGAAGCCATGCCATGTCGCTATCGTGCTGCTGGATATTGGTGACATTGATTACGCGACGGTGGCAGGCAGCATGTGCGCAGGGACGCCGGCTTTGTTCCACGACTACAAATACGAAACAGCTCTCATCCACACAATCACTGATGCGCTTGAGAGCCGGGTATCGATTACCGAAATGATTAAAGGCCTGCTTCGTGTCATCAGCTTACCGCCGCAACAAAAGCAGATGGCACTCATCGACGCGGGTGTGTCGGGGCTGCTGGCCTTTATTCGATTAAATCCCGCTGTCGAGCTCCCCCTTAAATCCATCGCAAAAGTCGAAAGCATGACGATACAAGCGCTGGAAGCGCGTTTTTATCAAGCCACCGGGCTTACCATTGAGGCCTACCAATGGTGGCGCAGACTGTTCGAAACCATTTACCACTTTCGAGATGGCATATCGCTTAACAAGGCGATTGTGAAAGGAGGCTTTCACTCGACAGCCCGCTTCAAGCAGCACCTGGTCATACACTTTGGTAAAGAGAGTCTGCACCTGATGCATCAACGCTCGAATATCGTCATGAATCGTTTTGGTAAAACACTCTAGTCTATATCAGGCGCTTTGCTTGCTGCGCACCACGCTGCTGCGCCAGCTAATGGCCTTCGTAAACAGGGATTGATAACCGGTGGGCAGCACTCGGGCCAGACCATCAAAAATGCGTGCATCTGCCCCAATCAGCACCCGACGCTTATTCTTTTTGACCGCATTCAAAATGACCTTGGCTGCACTATCTGGAGTATGAATAAACATTTTTTCAAATTCGGCCAAGGTAGAATCGATGCTGGCACCCGTTACCGCAGCCACGCTATCCGACACACGTGCATCGCGCGCAATGTTGGTTTTAATCCCACCTGGATGCACACAAGTGCAAGAAACCCTCGAGCCCGTGAGTTCAAGATCTTGCCGCAGTGACTCGGTAAAACCACGCACCGCAAATTTGCTGGCATTGTAACCACTCATTAAGGGCTGCGAGGTGAGACCAAACACGCTAGATATATTAACGATATGCCCTTCTCCGGCCGCCTCAAGATGCGGTAAAAACGCTTTGGTGCCGTAGATCACCCCCCAGAAATTGATATCCATGATCCATTCGTAATCTTCGATCGACAGGGCATCTACCGTGCCGGACAAAGCAACGCCTGCATTGTTAAATATCAAATTCACCTTGCCGTGCTCTGCCACAACCTCGTCGGCCCAGGCATAGACATCTTCCCGCTTGGCCACATCAAGCACACGGTAGGACACTTCAACCCCATAACCACGGGCTTCATTAACGGTTTCAGTTAAGCCGTTTTTATTAACATCGCTCAGTGCCAGATGACACCCCTGCTGTGCCAGGTTAAGCGCTAGGGCACGCCCAATCCCTGACCCGGCGCCCGTGATCGCTGCCACTTTATTATTTAATTTCTTCATGGACTTACCTTCTAGATCTTGTTGATGAACGTTTTGATGCGGGAAGCACTTTCTGCAGGAATCTCCATCATGGGCATATGACCAATGTCATCCCAGATGTGCACTTCACTATTGGCGATTCCTTTTGCCCAAACCTGAGCACTGCTCACATGTATCAGCCGGTCTTGAGCACCCCACAATATGAGTGTAGGTGCTGTAATGCGATGCAGCTGCTCATCCATCATACCCTTGCCATGAAAGCCCTCAAAAATAGCGCGCAGTTCAGGTTTGCGCGCCTGATACTGCTCGGCCACGGCCGCTAGCGCAACATCCGGAAACCACGGTGGACGCGCCATGGTCATGGCGAAAAACGCGTCGAACTGCTCACGATTATCAATTTCGAAGGGGTTGCGCCCCTGAGCCAGCATTTTTTCCATATCACTGGCCTGCGGCGAACGCACTCCGGCAGGATCGATCAGCGTCGCCGACAGGGTTCTTTCGGGATAATTCAAGGCAAAGACAGCACTGATAAAACCGCCCATCGAATTCCCCATAATATGGGCTTGTGCAATATCGAGTTTGTCCATTAGCTTGACTACCCGCTCAGCTTGCGCCGCCGCGCTGTAGTCCCACGCCGAATTAAAACCGGTTTTGCCGTGACCCGCGAGATCGGGAATAACGATCGTAAAGTCATCTTTAAGGTGACGGGCAAAACGGTTAAACACGTTCTTATCCGCACTGAACCCATGCAGCAGAACAAGCGCAGGCTTGTCGCTCTGTCGCTGTACATGCACGCTCATTACCATCTCGCCAATATCCACCTGCTGCTCTTCCAGCCCCGCCAATCTCGCTTCCAGCATGCCAGACTGCTCATACAAGACATGCCCCACACTGGTCGGCCACCAGGGTGACGTGGCCACGGCAATCAACAGCACCATCAGGGTCGATAGCAACACTTTTTTCATGGTAATTTCCTTATCGTTGAGCGTTCCTGAGGGCGCATCGCTTGTTGGTCGAAATAAGATTTTGGCGGGTAATCCCGCTGATCAATCACAGGCATGAGCTCGCTATAAATGAGCCGAAGGAGTATGCGCAAAGGCAGTAGTCGCGCACCTAGCCAGGTTTTGAAGGCACCGTGGCCATAAACAATACGAGGTTGATTACGGGCAATACCTTGCAACAGGCGCTTTGTAATTTGCTCTGGCGTGGTCTTGAAGAAGCGCCGGGCAAAATCCTGTGAATGCGCATGACGGGTAATATTGGTTTGAATACCCCCGGGATGCAATAGATGCACCTGTATGGGCGTGTCTTTTAACTCGACCATCAACGCTTCAGTAAATCCACGCACGGCAAATTTACTGGCGCAATAATCCGCATGATTCGGCGTGCCGATCAAGCCAAAAATACTCGAAACATTCACAATGGCACCACGCTCTTGACGCAACATCTGAGGTAAGAACGCACGCGTGCCATGCACCACGCCAAAATAATTCACCTGCATAACACGCTCAAACTCCTGGGCACTGGTTGCCCAAACCGGCCGTGCAGAGCCCTCGATACCGGCGTTGTTGATCAGCAGATAAACCGCACCTAAAAGCTCCTCAACCTGCTGGGCAAATTGCGCCACTGCATTGGCGTTTGCCATGTCCACCACACTGTAAAATGGTGGCTTTCCGACAATCGTCGTTACCTGTTCTGCGGTTTGGTGCAACCCAGATGTATCAACATCGCAAAGCGCGAGATGCGCGCCCTGCCTTGCCAACTCCAACGCGTAGCAACGGCCCATGCCTGAGCCAGCTCCAGTAATAACGACCACCTGATTATTAAAATTATTCATGGCATACCCACCTTTATTATTGTCATTAGATTTGTGGTGACGAGATGGAAGCTTGCTTCTCCGCCTGGCCCACCGCGGGCGTCACCCGATGATCGCCGGATCGAAACCGGCTAGCCCATCGTCGAAAGGTGAAACTAAACCCGGGGAACATCGCAATCACCTTGCCGCTGCGACTCTTGTACCACGACTGACAACCGCCTGTTTGCCACACTGTTTTGGCCATCTCTCGATGAATTTTTTGGGTGTAGCGCGCCTCGGCTTCGGATTGCACTTCAATCACTCCCTCTGGTCGCGCGCGCTCCAACGCCTGCATGATGTACTTCATTTGTGACTCGATAATAAAGAGCGCCGAAGTGTGGCCAATGCCGGTATTCGGGCCGGTTACGATAAACAGATTTGGAAAACCTGGCACGGTGGTGCCCAGATAGGCGCGAGGATAATCGTGCCAAAAGTCGGCAAGTTCACGCCCTTCGCGCCCTACTACGGGATAAGAAATGACGCCATCTGTTGCATCAAACCCGGTGGAGTAGACAATCAGGTCGAGTGGAATTTCTTCACCCTGAGTGGTCACGATACCGGTTTCGGTTATCTGCTCAATCCCTTCTGTGCTGTCATGCAAGGTAGTGTTGTCGCGGCAAAATGCCGGGTACAGGGTGTCTGACAAAATCACCCGTTTGCAGCCTATAGTAAAGTCCGGCGTCACTTTCTTACGCAACTCGGGATCGCTAATTTGCGTCTCAATATGCTTACGCGCTGTGCGTCCGGCCAATATTTCAAGCACTGCTTTGGAATACTTAAAGCCCAACACGCGTGTTTCGAGTGCCCAGTAAATCAGTACGCGCAGCATCTTATACACCCACTTGTTGCGCAGTAATGCCCGCTGCCATGGTTTAAAACGGTAATCCGGTCGTGGCAAAACCCAGTGGGGCGTGCGCTGAAATACGTGCAATTGCGCCACATCGGGAGCAATCGCAGGTATCACCTGGGCCGCACTAGCCCCGCTGCCAATCACGGCGACACGCTTGCCGCGATAGTCGTAGTCGTGGTTCCAATCGTTGGTGTGAAACGACGTACCTTTAAAACGCTCCTTACCTTTAAAGTCAGGAATAACCGGTGTGCTTAGAGGCCCCGTCGCATTAATCACATAACGGGCATAAAGCGCTTCGCGGCCATGCAAAGAGATGTGCCAAAGCTGTTGCGATGCTGACCATTCAATTTTGCTCACCGCATGCTCGGTGAGCGTTTTATCACGCAGTCCATGCTTCTCAATCACATGTTCGGTGTAGGCTTGCAGTTCATGCTGCTCGGCAAACATCTGCGACCAGTCGTAGGGTTCGGCCGACAGAGAATACAAAGGTGATTGCACATCGACCGCAGCACCGGGGTAGGTATTCTGGCTCCAGGTGCCCCCCATAAAAGAGCGTCGTTCAAGCAGCACAAAGTCCTCAATGCCGCGCTTACGCAAGTTAATGGCCGCCAGCTGACCACCAAAGCCGGTCCCGATAATTACCACTTCATATTGTTTTTGTTTATTCATGCCAACGCTCAATATAATCCATGCAACACTTCTGACGACACGCATCATCAAATCAAAATACATTTGACGGCATGCGTTGTCAAATCATCTTGTTCAGGCTTTACTTTTAGCATTCAAGATAGTCAAATGGCCGCCATGAGCCAGCATACAATCGCCTCAAGCGGCCGAACATACGGCGGCCTAAGCCCACAAGAACGCAAACGCCAGCGGCAGGAGCAATTTCTCCAGGCTGGCATCGAACTGTTCGGCACAATTGGCTTTAGACAGACCACTGTGCGCTCCTTGTGCAAACAAGCCAAACTCACAGATCGTTATTTTTACGAGTGCTGCGGCAGTCTCGAAAAACTGCTGATGGATGTTTACGAACACCTGATGGTCCACTTGACGAAGCAAGTGCTCACCACCATGCGCGAAAACTATGACGGCAATCATCCGATCAATGCCATGAGAGCGGGTCTCGATTGCTATTTTGAGTTACTCGAAGAGCCGCGCATGGCTCGCATATGCATGGTCGAGCTAGAGGGCATCAGCCCAGCAGTTGATCAACTTTACCACGCCTATATCCGTAGCTTTGGAAGGATCTTTAATAGTCTGGCTGACCGCGCATTCCCCAACTGGAAGGCCGATCAACAACAACGCGAAGTACTCGGCATTTCACTGGTAGGCGCATTGCGGCAATCCACAACACACTGGCTGATGAACGAATACCGAACACCCAGAGCCGTGATGGTGGAGGCGAGTATTACCCTGTTTAAAGGCTTAATGACGGTCATCGAGACCGCCCAGAATGATTACTGATAGGCGTCTTTGGGTTCTGCCGGTTCGCCAATATTACCCGAAATAATCTGTCGGACGATCGTATAGGGCAATACTGCCGTATCGAGCACGAAGCTGAAGGGGAAGTCCCAGAAAAGAATATTAAACAACTCCCAATTACTGCCATCGTCATCGTTTACAAAGCAATAATCGTACTGAATGCCGCTGTAGATGCGGGTAATAGACTGACAAAAATCTTCATCATTTTTAGCCACCGGTAATTTCACCGGTCCCTCACCCAGCGTACGAATCGTACCGCAGGCAGAGAGTAAGCCAACAATCAAAATGAGCGAAGCAATGCGTTTCAACGGTGTTCTTCCCTAACTGGTGTATGTCTATACATGATCGAAAACAATGACAAGACCGGGCCGAGGTTTGCCTAGGTCATAGTCTGTGACACGAGACATGTCTCCTAGGGGCGAATGCTACGGGTTAAACCGACCGGAGTCTAAGCCAATTGTGGTTTTTAATGCGATTTTGCGACCTGCTTGTTTTTTTTATCCCCAAGCAGATCAAATATAAGCGCTTAAGCTCATACCGCCTGCTTGTTTGAAACGTAAAGATGTCGGATGGTTTCGTTAAATGCCTCCACAAATTTCGGATCAAACTGAGCACCGCTCTCGCCGTTGATCAGACTCATCGCGCCAAACAGGGATTTTTTCGTGCTACGGTCTGCCCGCACATGAGTAATGGCATAAAAAGTATCGGCCAGCGCCAGTATTTGAGCTCCGGGATTGATCGCCTCGCCACTCAAACCATAAGGGTAGCCTTTACCATCAAATCGTTCATGATGTTGCAGTACGATTTCGGTCGCACCATCCCAGCCAGGCATGCGATGGAGCAATTGCGTACCAATTTCAACGTGCCCCTGAATCACTTTCGTTTCGGCCGGATTCAAACGACCCGGTTTTTCCATAATCTGCGCCGGTACCAGGGCCATACCAATGTCATGCAAATACACAGCGGCCTTAAGCTGCTGCTCATCGACCGGATAACCCAAATCGGCATTGGTGGCGACACATAAATCGACCAGTGCAGCGCTTCGACCATGATGGTAAGGGTTCACCATATCCATTTGCACTGCCAAAGATTGAAAGAAATCCAAGTCCTCGTTGAACCCACCGCCTGTCTTTGTCTCCGTTGCCAAATCAACCTGCGCCACCATCGGTTTACTTGATCCATCATCATTTTCTCTTACCCCAACGAGCTCATCCATGGCCTGATCAATCACGTCTCTGGCATTACTATCGCTGGAGGCCGCTACCCGTTCAATAAGTTCGCGCATGAGCGTCAGGTTTGCATCATCCACCTCACCGTGCTGCATGAGCTCCAAAATGGCCGCCCGTTGACGCAAGACAATGGCCATGAAGAACTCACCGTAGGCCGGCGTATAGGCGCGCTGTTCCTGACGCATATCCGACACCACTTCTTCCAGCGCATGCACCGCATCGACCATGGGCTCCAAAAACACCATTCGGCAGTTGCCTTTCAATGAGTGCACATCGCGGAATAAATGATTAATCAGTTCAGGAGACACCTCCTGATCAAGATCTTCGATACACTGTTCAATCGCTTCAACATTCTCTTGCAAACACTCCAGAAAATCATCGATGATTTCCCGGTCCAGATCGGTAAACTGTGGGCAACTAATAAGCGGCATGATCAACTCTTTGATAAATTCATGTGATGGTCTGAGCCTCTATTTAAGCTTAGACCACTAAATTGACTTGGCAGCCCCGGATTTCGACTAAATTATGCAATGGTCATTAACATTGAGGGGGATAATGGCAGTACGCCGGCAGTGAATACGATAATGTAAAGACGACACAACCAGCGTCGCGGATGGCTAGAGGACGGCACCATGAACCATGCAGAGACCCGGCAATATTTATTGAATAAACCCGCCACCATTGAAGACTACCCCTTTGGCCCCGATATCATGGTGCCCAAAGTAAAAGGTAAAATGTTCGCGACACTGGCATGGCGTGGCGACACCGCCAATATCAATCTCAAATGCAACCCTGATCAAATTCCGGGCCTGATAGATACTTTTGAAGGCATACATCCAGGCTATCACATGAATAAGAAACACTGGGTTACCGTTGATCTTGACGGCTCAGTTCCTGCTCAACAAGTCCAGCAACTGATTGATCAAAGTTACGCGCTGGTCGTGAAAGGCCTACAGGTAAAGATCCGCAAGGCGCTTGAATTGGAATGGGGCATGGCAGCGCTCTATGGTGTTCAAACTACCAGCCGCGCGCCATAATCAACGTCCAGTAGGTGTAATAGTCAGCCTGCTCTGCGATCACCATCGCGGCACTCATCTCGAGATAGTCATCGCTCATAATCGTGGCACAATGCCCTGGACTCGCCAACCAGCCCGTCATCACCGCATTAGTACTGGTATAACCTGCCGCGATATTTTCTCCTAACATCGACCATTCATAGTCGGTGCGATCAACCCGATGCGACACACGCAAACCATCCGATCCGGTGTGGGAAAAAAAATTGTTATCTGCCATGTCACGGGAGTGAGCATGGGCCGCTGGCTCAACGTCGCAATTCCAGGTGACAGGCGTTGTTGCCTGGTAATGCGTAGCACCGCACCAGCGTGCTTCGGAACGCGCCTCGTTAACGGCGGCAAGGAGTTGTTCGTCGAGTATACTCAGCGAGCACGCGCCCTCGCTCGACAAGTTATCCTGATTGAGCTGGCTCTCCTGGCTGCGCGTTGCTTTGTCTTGCACCGACAGCAATTCGAGCTGCGCGGCTTGAGAATCCTCTTCAGAGCCAGCACGACAGCCGGCGAGAACGATGAGTGCAATAGATACGAGGGCAAACTTGGCTAACTTGGACATGATGAGCTATCCGGGTTTGAGTAATTGCATGGCGTCTTGCGCGCCTTAAACATGCAATTAAGTAAAACCCGCTTTGGAAGAAAGCTCCGTTGTAAAGATGTTGGATGCTGTAATGAAGTAGTGACAATGTTGCGATGCTTAAGCACCGTGTAACCACTTGCAAGCTTCATGTAAGAACACGCAATGGATATTGCGCGATAGCTGGGCCAACAACGCTGTGCAGCCGCGGAGCTGCACTGTCACACTCTGCAATCTCTAAGCAGAAACGAAAAAGCCCTCGACAGTGCGAGGGCTTTGGAATTCGAGGCTGCTATATATCCATATCGCGGTGGTCATCCGTTACAGTCCATTTCCGCCAGCAGCAGACGCATTATAGGGGCCTGCTGGTGTAGGCAATATAGGATAGATCGGAAGTGCATGTGAGAGATATCTCACAAACAGGCTCGCTCGCCGTATTTTGTTGCAAGCATGCCCCCTGAATATCTTTCCAATCTGTCTGATCACGGCTTATACTGGTATTGAGCATTTTTTAACCACCCCTCCTCTTGCTGAGCGCGTGCCCAAATCTGCTCTCCCTTTTATTGACCCCGGAGGATCACCGATGAATCCAAACAATATGACGGTCAAGGAGGCCACTGAAGAATCTCTTCACGAACACATCACTGCCCACGAACTGGATATTCTGGTATCAAAAACCCGCGAAATGAATAAAAAGCGCGACCGGCGCCTCGAAAAACTAAATCAAACCCTGAGCGAAATCGAATCAATCCTGGGCCAACCCAGTTAAGCAAGCGCTTGAGCGATTCGCCCACTGCAATCACCCGGAGCCCTGCGTGGCTCCTTTTTTATCGATGCCCCCATTTATCGTTGTCACCATGATCAACCGACAGTGCGACCACACTTATTTGCCGGGAGGCACCTTCCACCACGCCAACAACACCAGCACACCAAACGTTGTATATAAGAGCACGAACACCCAGTCGGGCGCCGTATAAAACAAGAATGTGTGCAACCAATCTGCGATAAATCCGCGGTCGTAACCCTGTTCACCGGCGGCAAAACGCAGCTGGTTTTCCCATATGGTGAGTGGACACATTTGCCCCAGCCATGCCTGTACGACTACAAAACCAATGGCAAGCAGATGACACCAACGAAACGAAGGCGCACGCACCCACATCCATTTGCGCCAGGCTCCCACAAAAATTAAGGGTAAAGACAGCACCACAAACGCCACAAACAGGGCATGCAGGACTAAAATAATATCGGCCAGTAAACTATTCATCATGCCTCAACAATCGCCCGACTTACGCCTAACACAGGCATGGTAAGACAAGGTTAACAATGAAAGAAACCGCGAGTCATATCGAAAGCCCCTGCATCCGTCAATGCTGCCTGGACGATCAGGATATCTGCATGGGCTGCTATCGACATGTTGATGAAATCTGCGCTTGGCAAAGCTATGACGCCACCACCCGTGCCCGCATTCTTGCGATCGCCGAAAAACGGCGCCAGGAAGCGCAATCAAAGCGCCCCAATTGGTGGAGCGATGAGCTGTAACAGGCTAGACTAGCCGCCCTTTGAGCCGAAGACGCAGCCCCCGTGATGCAAGACACCACTCACTCATCGTTTAGCGAAGTACTGTTTAGCGAACAAGACCAGAAAACGCTGGAACAGATTATGCGTTTGCGGCGGGACGTACGCGGTAATCGTTTCACGTCGCAAGACGTCAGCAACAAAGATCTCGAAAAAATTCTTGATGCCGGACTCATGGCACCGTCTGTTGGATTCTCGCAACCCTGGCGCTTCGTGATTATTCGCGAGGCGAAAACCAAACTCGCTGTTGCCGATATATTTAGCCAACAAAACGCTCTCGCCGCAGACAAATTTGCGGATACGCGCCGCTCGCACTACCAACAGCTGAAGCTGGAAGGCATCAAAGAGGCACCGATCAATATTGCCGTGTTTTATCAAGCATCACCCTCTCCGGTACTGGGCCAAAACAGCATGCCGGAGGTAGGAACCTATTCGGTGGTCTGCGCTATTCAGAACATGTGGCTCATGGCGCGCGCACTTAATCTTGGCATGGGCTGGGTAAGTATTATCGACCCGCGACAGGTCGCAGGCATACTTGGCGCTGGGAGCGACCAACAACTTGTTGCCTATTTATGTTTGGGCCATGTTGATGGCTTTTATGCGCAACCCGAGTTGGAACGCCTGAACTGGGAACAGCGCAAAGAGCGCGAACAGGTCATATTTAATGAGCAGTTGAATGCACCCGAGCAGGACGCATCTATTTAGAATGCGAATGTGTGAGCAATTGATCCTCCATGCCTAATCCATATTGCTCGTAAATTGCTTTTATTTCCCCAGAACGGCGCATATCTCCAATTACCTTCACCAAATCGACATACCGGTTGGCCAGCCGACTGTTTTTGGGAATACTGATGTACCGCGCGTTCTCGAAACGCTCAACATACTTCGCCCGCCGTAAAAGCGGTGTGGCCTCAAACAAATCCAATTCGTGTGACGCCGATGTCACCGCCACGTCGAGCCTACCGGCCATGAGCATATCGAGCAGCTGTTCAGTCCGATTCACAAAGGTTTTGTTTAATTCAAGCGCGTTATTGAACTCGTGCGAATAAAAGCTTCCACTCAAGGCCCCTACACGCAAGGCCTTCAAGTCGCTGAACTGTTCCACTTTGTTGGTTTGATGGGGAGCCAAAAAATAAATAATCTCGCGAACCTGCGTACCATAATTGATCGCCATTAAAAAACGGCTGCGTTCTTCTGTCATGGAGTGGCGCGGTAATAGATCCACTTGCCCAATGCGGGCCAATTCGAGACTGCGTTTCCAGGGAATATGTTGCCAGCGAAATGTAACGCCCAGGCGATCCATCGCTCGTTGAATCAAGTCCGGGACAGGACCAATACATCCGTCTTCGACGGGAATAAGTTCGGGCACGCGCTCGCGGCAATGCACGATAAACGCATCGCTCCAACACAATGCCGGCAAACAAATGGCTACAAGCAGGCACAACAAGCGTTGCCCACCTTTGCGCCCCCTCTTACATGAACGCACCACACACTCCTTCGCACCCGGAACCCACTGATTAAGTGTACTTCAAGGAAGCGCAATCTAACCAGTTGATCAAGACAATATTTGTGTACAACGTGAAGAAAAACGGGCTATTAATGCATACCGCTATTAATCACCTGCGTGATATAACTTGAATGCTTGATAACGCTACAGGTACTGGCTGAAAGAGATCACAATTGCGCGATTCAAAAGCAACTGACCAAAGGCTGATCTCAGGTGGTTCACCTTGTACCCCTAAAATCACACCGTTATTTTTTCAAGCTGTACCGGCACGTATTTATGGTATGGCGTCTTGGTAAACGGGTCACAATGATTGCTCGCCGTTATTCGATTAAGGGCCGGCCCACTCTCTTCACCATTTTTGAATCGCATGCCGTAGCCGTGGGGTAAACTCACCACTCCCGGACGCATACTGTCATCAATCGAGACGACCACCTGCAGTTCTCCTCGCCGAGAGCGACACAAGAGGTGATCACCGGTTTCGACCTCCAATCTGGCGGCATCCTCCGGGTGCAAACGCATGGCGCCGTCTTTGTCTGTTTTGCGCCACGCCGGATCACGATAGATCTGATTCGCATTGTAACTGCGCCGTTCGCCCGCCATCAGTATAAATGGGAAGCCCTGGTGAGAGGGATGACGCGAATCTAGCTCGCGCATTTCCTGCAGCACCTCTTCGATGGCAAGATGCACCCGACCATCCGGATTCTTAATAAATCGCCACAGCGCATCAAGGCGATGCTCACTAATGATCACTCCGGAATGATTTGCCAAAATTGCGCGAAACAGGGCTGGACCCAAGGTGATGCGATTACCCTGAACGCCAGCCCGCCGCACCGCATCGCCATGTTTATTCGCGTAATCAATCGCCAACGGCAGCAACAAAGCAGCCGCGCGCGCACCCTCGGGCAACGCAGGCCCTAGCGTACGATACAAGATCGACGGCGCAAAGGCGGCCAAGTGTTTATTGCGTTTGAGAAACAGCATGAGTGCAGAAAGATAAGGTTGATAGGCACTCACCTCTGGTTGCCAGCGGGCAAGCTTTTTGAGCATGGGAAAGGACTCAGGCAGCACCCCCATTTTTTCTAGCAATCGCGTATATATTTCGGGCTCGGGAAGGCTATTTCCCAGAGGTTCAAACAGTGGCTTGCGTAGGTGGAAAAAGTTACGCGGAAATTCCGCATTGAAGCCTGTTGCCTCCCATTTCTCGAACTGTGATGCCGCAGGCAAAATGTAATGCGCCAAGCGTGCGCTCTCCGTCATCGCCACATCAACCACGACCAGTAGCTCAAGCTTCTTGAACGCTCTCTCGTAGGCTTCTGTATCGGCATAGCTCATCACCGGGTTGCAACTATCCACCCAGCAGGCTCGCAAGCGGTCTTCGCCCGCGTGTTCTATTTCGTCGGGCAGAATATTTGGTGGATACAGCCCCGCGATAGGCTGCATCTTATGCCGTGCAGTTAACTTGAGATCACGTTTGCGCTCATCACTATTACCCAGCACAGGCAAAAAAGACGAATGCAAGTTATTACCGCCGGCCTTTCCAAAATGACCGGTGAGAAGATAAAGCAGCTTCTCAAGATAAGTGCTCACCGTTGAATGGGGCGTGTGCTGAATCCCTAGATCGACACGCACACAGGCTGAATTAGCGTGGGCAAAATCATGGGCCACCTGGCGCACGGTTTGAGGCGACACATCTGCACGTAAGATGTAATCGTCGATGGGCACTTCTGCCAGGGCCCCTTTCACCTGATCAAAGCCTTCGCAGTGTTGTGCAATAAACGCCTCATCAT
>JAWWBW010000031.1:0-19201 GCA_033720775.1 Oleiphilaceae bacterium
ACCAGAAATTTTGTAAGCCCCAACACCATACTCAGCATCAAGTATTGCATAGCCAGAACCTGTCCAGCCATTCACACTAATGGGAGATTGATGAACAGTGACTTCCAGCCCCTGAGCCAGGGCTTGTTGAATTTCGTTGCGGGCGCCGTTGTCGAGGGTGATGTTATTCAGCTCTGATGCGAAAGCGGATGTTAAATTAAGTTACTGAACGGAAGCAATTTTGCTTTCGGGTCAGAGTTGAAGCGGAAATTGCGAGAGAGTGCCGCTTTCGCTAAGCAGCAGCCTTCCTGCTCAAAAACAAAGCGGACTTGAAGAACTCTATTTTATCGAAGATTCTGCGGCGCGAGTTGGCCGAAATAGGCAAACAAACCGAAAAGGTCTAACCTGCTTTCATACTAAAGGTGAAGCACTAACTGCCAAAATGAGAATCCAGCTTATCGAGTATGGAAAGCCCTTTCTTAACATCACCGGTTGCTGCCAAAGCCCTAAAACGGACCTCGGTATCAAATTCTGCCAAAGCTTGTGTTGAAAGCTCTTCGATCAGTTTATTCATACTGATCTTTCTATGAGCCGCTAATGCTTTCAATCGATTATGTTTGTCGTCGGGTAATCTCACCGTTAAAGTAGACATATTACTCGCCTCCCAAAAGATCTTCAGGTTTTACAATCTGTAGTCCCTTAAAAACTAACTCCGCACCGTTCAAGTCCCTTGTATTGTTAGTAACAATAAACTGTGCGTTGCTTGCTACTGCAAGCTCTATCAAAAAATTATCGTTTTCATCTTTTAAATTAGGGCGCCACAAATAATGTATGGGCACCCAGCTACAAACACTATAAAACGCATTAAGCAATTCACTGACCTCGCCAGCATCCAATGGGCACAGCTTGGCTATGCGCGGGCGCTTATGCACATCTTCGTACTCTAGAAACAACGCGGTGCTCATCATGGGCTTATACTCACCCAGAAAACATTGCCGTAATATTTCACGGCTTGGGCCCTTTTTACCAATCAGCGCACTTACTAGTACGCTTGTGTCTACAACGATTTTAGTCATGCTTATATGCTGTCATATGCGCCACCATATAACAAGTTGCTGAATTGGGCGGTTTGCTGGAGTTGGGCGAGACGGGAGAGGCTTTTCGTGGCGCGGCTTGGTCTGACGAGTGGAGTCTGACGCCAGAGAACCTCATTTAGCTTGTGCCAGATTGCTCTGACATTTTTTGCTAAGCCTCTTTGGCAGGTGTATTATTGCACCAATTTAGCACCAGCAGGAATATTGCCATGCCAAGACAAAGCATCACTCTAACCGAACAAAATGACTCGTGGCTGCGTGAACATGTTGATCAGATCGGTGACTACTCCAACAAAAGCGAGCTTATAAACGATCTGATAAGAAGTGCACGCAGAGCTGAAGCGATAAACAGGAAACTACAAGAAGCAGAGCAAAGCGGGATCGTCACACAAAGCCCTGATGAAATGCTGGCTGAGTTCAAATCTGAAATTAAATAACGCATGTACAACTATCAACTTTCACTAAGCGCCAAAGAGGATCTCCGGCGAATCTACAGCTATGGCTATAGGCACTTTGGTGAAGAACAGGCCGACAAATACTATTTTGGATTCTTCAGCACATTCGAAAAAATCAGCTCAAATCCATTCCTATATCAGTCTGTAGACCACATTCGTGCAGGCTATCGGCGCTGCCCATATGGCTCTGATAGCATTTATTACAGAATAAACGGCAATACCATAGAAATAATGGCCATTCTGAGCGGGCAAGATTTGGACGTGTGGTTGTAGCACTTGCCCAATTTCAGGGTAAAACGAAAACTCGCTTTGGACGCTTTGCTGTAGTTGCGGTTCAGGCGGCCCGAGTTCTACATTCCGCGAAGCCCAAACGGCAATCTGTCTCGAGCACATCGCACCAATTGAAAACGCCCTATCAAGTTAGCGTACGTTGGAACCCGACGCTTCTGCTACCAACCTTACAAAAGCAGCGTTTCGGTAAGGCAGCACCGATGCACGGCCATCCAGAAAGCTCACCGCAAACGCCCCCTCTTTAAGCCGTTGATAGTGCCCGCCCAAAGCCTGCTCGCCTTCAGATGTCCAGTAATCGCCCTTCTTTGTGTGAGGAAAGTACGCAGCGGCTATCTTTGCCTGGCCGGGCCGCGCGTGTGCTTCGATCAGACTTTGCAGTTCACCACGCGTCGGCAAGCGCCAACGGCTAACACCGCACAAGGCCTGTTGATTCGTGCGTCGGATTAAATCCAAGGTGTCACAGCGGTCCTTTTCAAAATAACAATCGCCGCCATTGGCCTGACCGACTTCGCCGTTAAACCAGGAATAGGTCCAGTAGGCATCATGAATATCTTCACCATCATTTTTTACTTCCCATAGCAGACCGGTCTCGCGATCTAAAACGCAGGCCCAGGGGCCGGCCCAATCCGCCATGGCCTCGCCGTGTTGATTGAGTTTGATGTACGAAGACGGCAAGGCTTGAATCGACTCAGCCTGATGCCATGCCGCCCAAAGCAGAGTGCCACCCAGTATCAGCGTCAAGGCAAGCGCGCGGGCAAGCATGTGTCGGTGTTTAGTCATTACTCGCCTCCAGTGTCACGCGCAGCGGACGTTGATGACGGGTATGGGCAATCTGGGAGCGATCGAACGCGGCCACCCACAGGCACACTCCTGTCGCAATCGCCACATCCAGGTCCGAGCCCGTATCCAGCTTTCTGACCAACTCCAGAGACCACTTTCCCTCGCGCCATTGCGCATGGGCGCGCACATCGGCGCGATCCCCCTCAAAGCGGTTGGAACGATACATCACCGAGGGCATTACAGTGCCTGCAGGGTAATGATCATGCTGTGACTGATAGGGTTGATAATCGAACCAGGGAATCACCCAGCTCAAATTGCCAGCGCTTTCCTCCTCTTTTTGCTGATACGGAAGCAGTACTTGCGGGTCTTTCGGTAAGCGTTTCGGTGTTACCGTTGACGGCGTGTACCATTGCCAATTCATCACATAGGCCCCGGATTCTTTGCTGTATTTCATGTAGCCGGCGGTGTAACGCCGCTCGCCCGGGCGCATGCGATCAGGCGGGCCGATAAAATTATCGTCGGCCAGAACCATATTGTTGGTGCGCACGGCTTTCCAATGCCACAGGTCCCGCACCTGACCATCGCTCGCATAGTGATAGCCCTTGCCATGCCAGTTGGCGGGCTTCTCATCGAGAGGTTTGCGGCCCAGATGCATAGTGCCTGCGGCCCCATCGGCGCAGGTATTCGCCAGCATCACGGCAAATTTGTCTTCATAATATTGCTGCTCATCAAAACGATAGAAACCCTCCCCCAGCACGGTCCAGCCGGCATCGGTTTTCTTCAGCGGTAAATGCTTGAGGCTTTCATCCGGGTCGTCCCAGGTAACATGAAAAAAGGCTTCAACACCGTTATGCACTGCCCGTAACAAAACCCGCGTTTCGCCATTATCAAAATTAGCCCCGCCATGGGTATTGATGTGGATGGTGCGCGCCTGCTGCCAAGCGGGTTCATTGGCGATGCCATCAATATGAATGAATTGATCCAAAGGAATTCGGGCAATCGGCAATTCAATGGCGTGGCTCGCCATGCGCAGCTGCCAGACCACTGCCATGCTCACTGCGGCAAGGCCCAGAAGCGCCATATTGACTCTCGCGATACGCCGCCCCGGATAAAACATACGCGTGAAGAGTCGTGCTCCGAGCTGCACAAAATAAGCCCCGCCATGCAACACAAGATAGGCGGCCACAGCCAGAGCCGAATAGAAATGAAAAGTGGCGATATCTGCCGTCACGCCCGCGAATGACAAGCCATCAAATAACAGTAACCACCCGGAGAGCAGCATGGCTGTGAGAAGCAGGTAACCGGCACGAATCACGCAACGGTGATAGCGGTCCATGACACTGACTCGGGATGACACACCCGCAGGTGCCACCACAGATCGATAAACGAGATAGCTAATCGCCACTGCTGTTAAGCCATAACCACCCCACACATGCAGACTGTGTAATTCACCCTGAGGCAGTAATTCAGACAGCCACAGTAAATTGGGACGGTGCACAATCGCTATGCGCAAACCGGTCAGCAAATTCAGCAAGACAACTGCAATCGCCAAGGCATGCAAAACGATCCAGCTCAATCGAAGATACGCGCGTTTCATAAAGAAGAGGACAGTCCATTGAAAAAAGCGGCGCTAGCTTATCACGCCCGCGCCGCCAAAAAATGCCGGCGCGCACAAAACAGACGCACCAAGGTTGGCCCTATGTTTAATGGCCCCTCCCCGACACAGGCAAACCAAAACAATGGCATGGGTGCTTAAGCTGAAAAGAGCTACGGGTGCACAGTGCAACGCGCATTCGGTCGATATAATCCGCAACAAAATTCACCCAGAGTCAGACTAATAAGATGAATAGCCAGGATTTTGCCGAAACCGTTAGCTGGGCCCAGGCCCGCGGAATGAAACTGCACCCACACATGGAGCATAAGTGTGTCGACGGAATTTATGGCGTTTACGCCACTGCCGACATTCCCCAATATACCGAGCTGCTGCGCTACCCGATTGAAGGTACGCTGCCTCTGCTTGCGAATCACCCTTATCCACAACAGTGTCCCGAATTGCTCAAACGCCTGCACGTCGCGACGCTGGAATATGCTAAGGGGGAGCAATCGGAATGGCACGGTCTCATGCGTTCGGTAGAAAGCCTGGAGTCACTCAAGCAGACCAGCGCCTACTTCTTAACCAACAATGAAATGGCCATTCTGGAGCGCATGAATCCGCTGCTGCATCGCATTGTTGAGGAGCGCAACAGCCTGGTGAACCAAAAGGTGCAGGCACTTTGCCAAATCGATCCAAGCCTCGATAAGGCAAGCGCACTGGTGGTGACCCTTAACTTTAAAACACGCGCGTGGCGAGAAGGCTTTCTGCCTATCTTCGACCAGTTCAATACCTCCGAAGCCCATGGTGCGAAGGTCTGCAAAAACGGGACGCATATTTATTTTATTACCATGCGCCCCTACAAAGCGGGTGAAGAAATCTGGATCTCCTATGGCACGCGTGACATCTACGACTACGCCATCGACTATGACTTTTTCGACCCCAACGCCACACACTCCATCTGCTTTGCGACACGCGGCTCACAATTTGCCACTACGCCCTTCGAGATCGACGTGATCAAGTACGCGGCCACCAAACACAAGATCGATATCAGCCAAACGCCGCAGGGTTTGCATTATCAGCTGATGGAAGACGATGCCCGTTTTCTGGAGCACGCGCCTTCGTCAAAAATGATCAACTATATTCAGCACACCGCATTCCGCTCGCCAGACGAGTTGAAGCAAGGTATGTGCTCGCCGGAATCGTTTGATATTCGTTTAAATCAGATTCTCGACGCCCTGTTGGCGGTGAATCAGGTCGACCAATTTAGCGAAGCGCAAATGACGCCCAAGTTGCTGCGCTTTTATCACCTGCTCAAAAAAGAAAAGCAGTTGCTGCTGAACAACAAGCACTGGGCCAAGTTCAATAGCCTCTATGTGAACGAGATCCCCAAAGCGGTTCAGGATAAAATCATGCAATAAGCAACGCGGGCCATGGTGGCCCGTGGTCGCGTTGCATCGTTCTATCCCACGTATCTGAAGACTCAAACCATGCTCGTTATTCTTGTTATTCTCGCCGTGCTGCTACTCATCTTCGGCCCCCAGCTCTGGATTCGCCATGTGATGCATAAGCATGGCCACCATCTGCCAGAAATACCGGGTACCGGAGGCGAATTGGCGCAGCATCTCATCGAGCGATTTGGGCTGGAAGGCGTAGGCGTCGAGACCACGGAGCACGGCGATCATTACGACCCGGCGGCTAATATGGTGCGCTTATCGGAGGATATCTACACTGGGCGATCACTCACCGCAGTAGCCGTGGCCACCCACGAAGTAGGCCATGCTATTCAGTACCACCGCCAGGAAACCATTACGCGCCTGCGCGAGCGTTACTCCCCACTGGCGCATGTCATCCAAAAAATCGCGGTGGGGATTTTACTGGCAGCGCCCATTATCGCGACCCTATTTAAAGTGCCGCATATTGCCTTGATCACGGCATTGGCGGGTGTGGTGGCCATGCTCACCGCCGTGCTGGTACAGCTGATTATTCTACCGATGGAATGGGATGCCAGTTTTAACAAGGCCATGCCCATACTCATACAGGGCGAATATGTTCGCGAAGAGCACTTTCCTGCCGTCAATCGCATACTCAAGGCGGCGGCATTTACCTATGTCGCAGCGGCACTGACCGACATGCTGCGTCTGGGTCGATGGCTGGTGATTTTAAAAAGTGCAATTCGTTAAAGAAGCGTTCTCAACCAAGCGGTCATGATACACTCGCGCTCGCATCACAGAAGATTTTAATACCAATAAGGAAATCACCATGCAAAGCACCAATCGCCTTTGGGGGCTGTTTGCTCTCTTACTTACTGCCCTCAGTCTGTCTGCGCAGGCCGAACAGGGTTTTACCGAAGAACAAGCCTTGAGTGAAGAAGAACAGGCTTACATTGCCTGGGCGCAAGAGTTTCATGCAAGCCTCGATTTTCAGCATGGTGAGATTGCCCTGCCAAATGGCGTGGCAACCCTGAACGTGCCCGAGCAGTTTTACTATTTGTCGCCTGAAGATGCCGACCGCGTGCTGGTCGATGCCTGGGGTAATCCTCCGGGTCAGCCAACGCTCGGCATGCTCTTTCCGGCCCATGTATCGCCTCTTGATGGTGCCTCGTGGGGTGTGACCATCGCCTATCAGGAAGATGGCTACGTCTCAGACGAAGACGCCGCTGATATAGACTACAGTGAGCTGCTTGCAGATATGCAAGACGAAACCCGCGCCTATAATCAGGAGCGTATCGATGCCGGCTACCCACCCATCGAACTGCTTGGCTGGGCCAGCAAACCCCATTACGATGCGACCACACACAAACTGTATTGGGCACGCGAATTACAATTCGGTGACGAACCCGAGCATACCCTCAACTACAATATTCGCGCATTGGGTAGACAAGGCGTGCTGGTTCTCAATTTTATTGCAGGTATGGATCAGCTCCCCGAAATCGAGGCCAATCTCGATGCCGTACTCGCCATGGCCGAATTTGATCAGGGCCACCGCTATGAGGACTTTAACCCCGACATTGATAAAGTCGCTGCGTATGGTATTGGCGCATTGGTCGCTGGCAAGGTCGCAACGAAGGCGGGTATTTTTGCCGCCATACTCATTTTTCTGAAGAAGTTTGGCGTGATTATTCTGGCGGGCGTTGCGGCGCTGGCAGCGAAACTCTACAAGAATCGCAAGTCGTCCTAGAGTGATGTGTTGCAGTAGCTGGTCGCGAGCGTTCGCCGCCAGCTACTCACCCAACCAACAACCTGTTTATCTCTCTTTAGGGAAAGAGCTTGCAGTATGTGTCTATCTGCGCCACGCTATGCTCTCTTAAAATTCAACAGCGTTAACAAATGATTAACCGCGCTGTTTCAGCTGTAAATTTTTTAGCTTCGCCCTACACTCACCCTTTAAACAGCCTTAGCACTTACACGTCAAATGAGTTCCACAGAAACTACTGACAAGCCAGCCAAATCTGAGCATAAATCGATCTTTTCTGATCGCAGAAAAAACCAGGCAGACCACGTGCCCAAAGAACGTCGCAGACGTCAATTCAGCACCAACGATCACTGGTATTTGCGTGTAGGGACCATAGAATCAAATCCGGACGAGTAATGGTGATGAGCCCATAACTTTGCCCCACCACCCAAGACAAACATATCCAAGAGCCAAACATCCTCGTCACTTGCATTGCAAAATGAGGTCTGGAATTGGGCAAAGCGTAAGTGGGCAGTCAGCCAGATTGGTGCAGATTTCAAGAGGAAAGCAGAAGTCGACGTTTTTTTGGTTTTAGATCTGGTGATACCCCATGACAGAACTAACCTAATGATAAATTTATCCTAAGACGTAGACTCCCCACCGAAGTCATCCTCGCGAAGGCGGGGATCCATTGTTTAAGATGTACCGATCTGCACAACATTCAAGGAAGAATATATGCAACCGACGGTTTATATCATGGCCAGTGACAAACGTGGGACACTTTACATTGGTGTCACAAGCAATTTAATTCAACGTGTTTGGCAGCATAAACAAGGTGAAACTCAGGGCTTTTCAAAAAGATATGGAACGAAAACTCTCGTCTACTTTGAACAGCATGAATCCATGTCATCGGCCATTCAAAGAGAAAAGCAGCTAAAGAAATGGCATCGTCAATGGAAGCTAGACCTGATATTTGAACATAATCCAGCATGGCAAGATCAGTGGGAATCGATCACCGAGGCTTCGTGATACAAAAACAATGGGTCCCCGCCTTCGCGAGGACGACTTCGGTGGGAGGTATATGTCGTTGGATGAATTTAGTTCTAAGCTGAGTTAGCTTTGGCTTTTAGCGTCAGACGTCCGACTGGACAGTGCCCCGGTAATAGCTTATCCCGTCTACCGTTACGCGTCTCTCCCGACTTCCGCTTTACCTTTTGAAGCGGGCTTTTGTTGGCGATGTGTTTGATGGTTTTCACCGCCCTCGGCTGGGTTCAGCTTTCGCCGGGAAGCGATAAACACTACTTGTGACGGGCTTAGTCGGGCGTAGAACTAAAAATCGTCATCCAAACACCGTCATCCTAAAGAGGCCTAGCGGAATTCAGGGCCTCTTGGTCGTGCCATAATGCCTCTTTACCTCCTCCTCGTCACCCCGCACTTGATGCGGGGCCCAAGGGTGGTGGCACGAAATTGTGGGTATGCTAAAAATAAATGCGTCCCCTTTTCCTATAAGGGTATAGATAAAGAGCGAAAATGTTTATTAAAGACGCAGGAATCGAAGACATACAATTGTGGGCAAGCATGAGAACGAAATTGTGGCCAACTTCCGTGGGGCAGCATATCGGTGAGCTACAAGAGTACTTCGATGGCAATTCAATTGATATTGAACAGGCATACCTATTGTTTTCTAAAGAAAAGCAAGCAATAGGTTTTATTGAACTCAATATAAGAGAGTTTGCTGAGGGCAGCCGACACCCAAGGGTACCCTATGTTGAGGCATGGTTTGTTGAACAGGCTTTTCAAAGTGCTGGGGGTGGCACCATGCTGATGACTAAGGCTGAAATGTGGGCCAAGGGCAAAGGATTTAATGAGCTTGCAAGTGATACAGAAATATCAAATACAAAAAGTATTTTAATTCACAATAAGTTGGGTTTTATTGAAACGGAAAGAGTTGTGTGTTTTTTAAAAAAGCTAACGTAGTGTATGGACATTGAAGCGACAATCTACGGCGAAATTCGCGTAAAAAGTGTTCAAGGTTCCGGGGCCATTAAACACACGATTGTTTTTTTAAAGGAGGCTTCGAAGTCGATAATGAAAAAGTGGATTCTCATAATATTGCCCTTATTGATTGTTTCCTGTGCAAATACTCAGAAGATTGAACGGGAGCGAGTAATTGCATCAACATGGATGCCTGCGTCAGAGTCTGATCAAGACAGGCAGCTTGCCAGTGCATTCGGTTTGACCTTAGCCTATTGGGTGGATAAATATGGCACTCCTGATGAACTTCCAGATGGTGAGTTTATTCCCACATTTTTTGCTCTTGAATTAGCCTTTAAAGGTCAGCTTAGTTACTGGTCACATCTCGCCCTAGAAAACCGTTCTTCTAACACGTATATGGAGGCACTTGAAAAAGTCAACGAAGCTGGTTTTCTCTCGGAGTATATTTGGGCATACCATTCCCACCCTAGTTGGGGGAAGCCCGAGCCATCTCTAAAAACAAATGAATTTAAGAAATGGGCGGCATCTAATTTGGTAGGACACCAACCAAGAATAGAATCTAGGATCGAGTTGTCATGGAAAGAAATTTAACCACGCTAATGCTAAAGGTATAAAGTGAACAGATGACCAGACATTCACCACGTCTGC
Organism: Oleiphilaceae bacterium; assembly: GCA_033720775.1. Lineage (GTDB taxonomy): Bacteria > Pseudomonadota > Gammaproteobacteria > Pseudomonadales > Oleiphilaceae > PZPK01. The sequence continues at coordinate 10,008 of JAWWBW010000031.1, forward strand.
TTTAACGTCACAGCGGCAATAGAAAGCGTATTCAAGTTTCGCCCACTTGCCTCTTCACCAGCGGACTCGCTAATGACCGCTTTGCCCCACATCGGGCACCCCTGGCATGTGTGAAAGCATAATCGGGCCTAACAGGCCAAATTATGCTTTCATAACCAAACAATCCAGCATCGACCACACCCACTCACTTCAGTGCGATAAAGGCGACTCACCCGCTTCTTTGTCTTGCTGCTGCGGTGCCGGTAGCTCTTCAACAAGATCTAGTAATTGATCAAAGGGCATTGGCTTGGCAATCAGATATCCCTGCGCAATGTCGCAGTTCTCCTCTACCAGAAACTGCAACTGCGCATCCGTTTCAACACCTTCTGCCACCACATCGAGCCCCAGATTATGTGCCATGGCAATAATGGCTGCCGAAATCTCCACATCATTCTGATCATGAGGAATATCGCTGATAAAAGAACGATCAATTTTCACCGCATTGATGGGAAATTTCTTCAGGTAAGCCAAGGAGGAATAACCGGTGCCAAAATCATCAATAGACAAGCGACACCCCAATGCCTTGAGCTGATGCATCACTTCAATCGCTAACTGACCGTCATCCATGACCACCGATTCGGTAATTTCAAACTCCAGCATGCGAGCATCCACCTCATATTGTTCCAACAAAGTGCGCACATTCGCCGCCAACTTGCTGCTGTAAAACTGCTTGGCCGAGAGGTTAATGGCAAAGCTGCGCAGACCCAGTTTTTTAAGCGTTGCCTGATGTTGCCCAATACTCTTGATGACCTCCTCAATCAGCCAGTCGCCAATATCCAGAATCAAACCGGTCTCTTCGGCGACCGGTATAAATTGGTCTGGCGGAATCATACCTTCTTCGGGGTCGGGCCATCTGATCAATACCTCGCCAGAGAGCATGGCTTTGCTGCTTAACTGCCACTGAGGTTGCACGTAGAAGGTAAAGGTTTGATGCTTGATCGCCTCTTTGATTTTTCGCTCGAGACGGACTTTGTCATTGATCTGGGTTTCGAGTTTTTGCGAAAAAAACGAGACCCGATTACGGCCGCTGCCCTTCGATTGATACAAGGCCAGGTCGGCATTACGAATCAAGGATTCCACATCCTCCGCGTCATCAGGATATACCGCAACTCCGATGGAAGCCGTCACCTCCAATTCATGACGATCAATGAGCACAGGTTGTTGTATCGCCTGCAAAATACGCTGAGCCACGTTCTGAATGTTAGAACGCACATCCACATCGTTGAGCAAGAACATAAATTCATCACCACCCATGCGCGAGACCACGTCACGCTTAGCGACCTGCGTACGCAAGCGATCTGCCAAGGCCACCAGTAACTGGTCTCCCACATCGTGACCCAGCGTGTCGTTAACCTTTTTGAAATCATCGAGATCCAGCATCAGCATCGCCACGCTCTTGTCATTGCGCTTGGCCGAAGCCAGCACAAACTGCAAGTGATCTCTGAAGAAACGACGATTGGGCAGATTGGTCAGTGGATCGTAAAACGCCAGATTCTCTAGCTCCAACTGCGCGTCTTTCAGGTCACTGATGTCCATAAGAGAGCCTATGTAACCCAGAAAGCGCTTATGCCCGTCTACATCCTCTACCAGTGCGGCGACATGCTCCATAAAAATGCAGGGGCGGTCTTCGTTTCTTCGCGTATAGCGATACTCAATCACCTGGGAAACATGCTTACTACGTATTTTTTGCAAGGTTGCAATGTAGTGATCCTGGTCCTCGTTATTAAGAAACCGGCAAACATCTTTACTGGTGGCCCCGGCAGCAAGCCCCGTCAGCAGTTGCCAGCGTTCGTTGGCGTAGACAATGCGCCCATCCTCATCCATCTGGTAAATGCCAACGGGCGAATTTTCGGCCAGTAAGCGAAAGCGGTTTTCAGAGGACAACAAAGCTTGGTTTTCGAGCCCCAGCTTATCGAGCATGGCATTGAATACGCCGACCAGCTGCCCCACATCGTCATCCTGAACTCGTGGAACTCGAGTGGTGGAAAACGGATTATCTGAAATTTCCTGCGCGGTGTTGTGTAATGCAGACAGCGGCGCCAGCACACGGTGAATCAACAGTTTGAGTAAACCTACGGCTAAGGCAAGCAATATAAAAAACGCCAGCATCGCCAGCGCCAACCCCTTTTGCAAAGCTTGCTGAATATATTGATTGGTGGCTTCGAGATAGATATAACCAATCGTATCGCCGCCATCGCTAATCACCTCTACGGCGCGCAACTTCCCTCGCGTCTCCGTAAGGCCGGCCCGAGTGTTCTCGAGTTGCGATTCACACTGCACATTTTTATTGTCTGACGAATATGCGGCGAACAACTGCGCATTGCTGGAATAGAGGCAGGCTTTTAATACGTGCTTATTGAGATTGATACTATCAAGATTGGCCTGCGCACTTTTAACATCGGAAAAGACCAGTGCAGCTGCGGAGCGATTACCAATCACCTTGGCTAATACTTTGATATCTTTACCCAGGCTGTCTTTCGCCTGGTGCCAGGTATAAACCGAAAACACGAGGGCAATCGCTAACAACGCCAGCGTGATCACCGTTGAACTGATCAGCAGTATTTTGTCGCGAAGTGTGCGTCGATTCGACAGGCTAGTCATTGCAGCCCCTCACCTCGGTACCCCGCGAGGAACAGCGCGCCGCCAACTCAAGCAAAGAGGCGCTCAAATTGACTTTTTGCTCCCGGACTCTGTCGAGGTTCACCTCAAATTGGATACGATTGTCGAGTTGCATGAGATTAATAGCCGCCACACCATGGGCCGCAGGATCGCACTCGTCACAAATAAGCAATGCCGAAGGTGCTAATGGTAGCTGGCTACCGGTGCGACGCCCCATGATGACAGCCTGACAGCCACGCAATTGAGAGGGGGAAAGCGCTCCCCGGTACTCCACCACTACCTGCCCGATTCGCGGCAAGGTTTTTAAGCTGCCGATGGCCTCGACAGCTGGAGACTGCCCCACGGCGCACAACACCACTTTTTCCTGAGTACTGAGGATTTCTGGCCACTCAGCAAAACGAAGAATGCCAAAAATGACAGCGGCACGGACCATGCCATCGGAATAGCCGGGCTCAGCCGCCTTAACCGGAAGAAGCGCCAGCGACATGTTCAACCAGACCAGCAATGGCCAAAATAAACGCTTGTTGATCATTGCTGCTCCGGACGATAAACAAAGCCCACGAGCACACCAAGTCCGTCACTCGCTTCAATGACGAGGCGATCGAGATTGGCGACGTCGGGGTGCTCTACGACATCATTGAATACATTGGTGATCGTCGAGAACACTTCGAATGAATCATCATGATGATAGCGATAATGCACATTCATCAGATGATATGCATCTACACCCTCGCGAGGCCCGGCACTGCGTAACGAAGCCCCCCACTCGTGAGCACCATTCGCCTTGGCAAAGCCCAGCTTGCTCAACCAACGCGAGGCATAGCGGGAATCTTCATCATCGCCGTGGCCGTTGCCCTCATGAATGTAAGACAGCCCAGCGAACCATTGCATATCGCTGCCGCGATACCACATTTCATATTCCAGACCATTACGCTCGATGCGATCAGGATTATTACCACTACTGCGTATCAGGTCTTCAACTTCAACATGAAACAAACTCAAAACCTGATGCAACAGCGGCTCCGACTTGGTCAACGCCAGCTCGTAGGAGTGAATGGTTTCGGCCTTCACCTCGTTATTAAGCGGTACACCTCTGCGGTCAGTACCATTGCTTTGCCCTACCGTGGGTGAATTAAAGCCTTCGGAGTAGAGTAATTTGACCGATTCCCCCTTCTCCCAGGAGTACACCACCGAGCCTCGCGGCGAAATATCACTGCCAGCGGCGCTGTTATCGGTGTAACGCAAGCCGCCAACAAAACGCCACCGTGCATGGTGATAATCCAGCTGGCCATAACCTGAGGCTTCTCTTACGGTCGACGCTTCTGCCAACAACAGGGTACCGTCCGGTTGTAGCTGAAATGGAAAATTAAAAGGCGGACCGGTAAGCGTTGTCAGATCAGCGCCATTGTTACCATCTCTGAATTTTTTATCGTCGAGACTACGCTCTTCGTATTCGGCACCAGCAAGAAAAGAGAAGTCTTCGTTCAGCTCTTTTTGCAGTGACAGGCCGTTTCTGAAGCGTTTGGTATTGTCTCCATTATTTTCAAAGAACGTACCGCCATCGCTATCCAGACCAAAAAACACCAGATTGTTCTCGGCATTGACGTCGCGATGGTAGCGATTCCAATCGCTGAACACATTAAACTCCCCCGCATGCAAAGGCAGGCGCAGCTTGGCAGAGACAAGTGTTCCAGTAGACAGATACTCCGATGGACTCACCACCGAACCGTTAATATCGCCCAGTTCGCTGGCTCCAAACGTTTGCATCATGAGAGTGAAATAGTCGTTACCGATACGCGTAAGGAAAGACGCATGCTCCTGTTTGCGCTCAAGATCACCCGAGGCTGTTTCTGGAAAACTAAAGCCCGGACCGGGATTGGGGGCAAAGGCATTTCGAGCCCCATAGTCATAGCCATTATCGCGCTGGACTTCTCCTGCCACATCAGCCCACCATCCAGAAGTGGCTCGCCCACCAAAATACAGGGAGGTGTTCTTGCGCCCTTCATCATTAAGATGAGCTCGAACACTGGCTCGCTGATCTTTACGCAGAATAACGTTAATCACACCGGCAGATGCATTAGTGCCATAAACAACCGAACCCGGCCCGCGAATCACCTCGATTTTTTCAACGGCTTCAAGCGGAATACCGTTTAATGGAAACTCTCCGTTTTCGGGCATCCAATACGGCACACTGTCGACCATGAAGAGTATCTTCTGGTCAGAATTGGCAGGCAGCCCTCTTATTTGCACCACGCTCAAGCGGTTAATCTGTTCGTTGATTTCGACGCCCGGCACAAAATGAATAAAGTCTCCCAGACTGTGCAGGCCCAAGGCTTTCAAATCCTGTGCGCGATAGGTTGATACTACACCGGGAGAACGTGCCACAGATTCACTCTGCTTCGACACCACTGAAATATTCAGCAAGTCCTGTAGCGGAAGTTCAAATAGTTGGTGCTCATCAACCATCTCATGGCTCAAGACCTGCCCCGCTCCCATCACTAACGCAGCGGCCCATAGCCCTAAGAACCTTTTTGGCTTGAATACAACTCGATTTTTTTGCGACTTCACCCACACCATTCCAACATCCAGCTCAACAACACAATATCTGCCATAAACTATAGCCTCTCAAGCCCTGATGACCAGTTTAAGGCAGGTTAGGAAAGGCGCTATGTATAGACGAGATTCGTTCTTGAATGCTGCGCAGGTAGGTACTTTTTAAAAAACTTACCATGCAACCCCGTGGTGATGTCACGATCCAACTGAAATGCAAAAAAAAACGGCAAGACCAGGTCTTGCCGTAAATTGGGGAAGAAAAACTGCTTAAGCGACTTTGTGCAGGTGCACGTCTTGCTGAGGAAACGGAATAGAAATACCGTTGTTGTCGAATTCCTTCTTCATCGTCTCATGCATGGCGAAGTACACGGCCCAGTAGTCAGGTGTATTGACCCACACTCGCACCGTAAAGTTCACTGAACTATCTGCCAATTCGGATACGACTACCAGCGGATCGATTTCTTTAAGAATGCGCGAATCACTAGCGATCACGTTGTTAATCACAGTCTTGGCCTTATCGATATCATCTTCATAACCAATACCAAAGGTCAGATCCACGCGACGGGTTGCTTCTTTGTTGATGTTCACCATACTGCTGTTGGACAGCGCTCCGTTGGGGATGATCACAATACGGTTATCACCTGTTTTCAGAATAGTGTTAAAGATCTGAATCTCTTTCACAGTACCGATATATCCCTGCGCGTCGAGCACGTCGCCTACCTTAAAGGGCTTGAACAGGAGAATCAGTACACCGCCGGCAAAGTTTGCCAGGCTTCCCTGCAGCGCCAAACCAACAGCCAGACCCGCGGCACCAAGCACGGCGATGAATGAAGTGGTTTCGATACCGATCATCGACGCAACCGAAATCAGCAATACTGCTTTGAGAATCACTGACACCAGACTGGCACCAAACTGCCCCAAGGTCGCATCAACGCGCTGCGTCAGATTGCTGCGCATACCGCCAACTACTTTGTTGATAATCCACAATCCAATAATGAGTACCAGTATTGCCAGCACCAGTTTGGGGCCGTAGGTCATGAGCATGGTGTATGCCGTTTGCAGTAACTCCTGCATTTGCTCGTTGGTTTGCTCGATATTTTGCTCAAGGTTTTCCATGGTAATTGATCCTTTGAATGGGATTTGAGTTGAATAAAAAGGCCTCTGGACGATACTTCTTTACTTCCTTGAAAGGTGTTGCCGAACTAACACCCAACAATACTGCTTTACTTCGTCGGCCAGAGGCAAAAACTGTTTAACTATTTCGTAACGGGTTTGGTGGCTTTTCCTTCTACGATCGCAACGACGCGTCGGTTTTCTGCGCGACCCTCGACCGTATTGTTATCAGCAACCGGTTGCTCTTCGCCGTAGCCCTTGGCCGATACACGATCGGCTGCAACCCCGAATTCGTTGATCAACGCGGTACGCACTGCATCCGCTCGTTTTTGCGACAGAGCCTTGTTGTAGGCGGCACGACCACGATCGTCAGTGTGGCCCTCTACGGTCACGCGGGTCTGATCGAACTGCTTCATAAAATCTGCCACTCGTTTGATTTCGCTCAAACTGGCCGGCGTGATCTCTGCGCTATTGGTAGGGAACTGAACGTTCAGCTTGATCGATACGGGTTCCGTCAACATAACGGGGCAGCCTTTCGTATCCACTTTATAGGCCGCATTGGTGTCCGCACACTGATCATTGCTGTCGATCACGCCATCGCCATCGCTGTCTTTAGGTGGCTCAACCACCTTTGCAACAGGCTTTGGTTCTTGCTTTTGAACAGGTGCTGGCTCAGCTTTCTTGGGCGCAGGCGCTACAACCGGCTGCACCGCTTTGGAAATTTGTTCGGCGACACTGGAATCAGTGGTGCGACCAAAGGCATAACCGACTGCCAGTCGCGCTGCTACATCAGTCACCTCATTATCAATACTATTCATACCCAGCAATTCGCCACGGAGAATCAAGTTATTGTCGAAGTACTTCTTCACGCCCGCGCCGATATAAGCCAGCGTTTCTTCGTGATCTTCGTTGTTGGCATCTTCAAAGCCCTGATGGCTCACACCTAGAGACAGGAAAGGACGCAAATCTTCGTCTGACAAGTGGTAAAGACCACCCAGAGAGTAACGCAGCCCTTCTACTTCGCCGCTCGCGTTTTTCACGTCGGCATCGGCTTGCGATAACCAGGCTTCGAGTGAAAGCGCTTCTGTAATCGCCAGCTCGCCCCCCAGATCCAGGCCGCTTGTGTCTTCCAGTTGACGATCACTATCGAACAAATAACGCGAAGCGCCTACATACGCTTCAAAATCTGAATGCTGCTGTTCGGCAATAACACCGCTGTTTAATGCGCTGGTAATGCAAGCGACCAAGATTGATTTTTTCATGTTGTTTCTCCGTTGATTTGAGTAGATAGTTTCTAAAAATGCTGTATTAGTTATCACGCTGACTAAATCGCGAACTGGTCACGTAATTGACGCGCAGCGCTTCATATGCCGACATTTCCCATTGACGCGTTCGCTGTTTATCGTCGCCATGCAAATGCTGCTTTTCTTCTTGTTTACCCGGCTGTGTATTTGAATGGTTCATGTGTCATCCCCGTGTGCTGTTTGCAACTTGGGAGCAATGCTAGGGAAAATTTTTGATCGCGTCTTGGGTTTGACCTTTTCCTTTACACGCTTTTACAGGTGCGTTTACACGTAAAACAAACATCCAATCCGGTTTGACCCGACCAACACCAATCGCAAGTAAAACCACGTAAAAAAAGGCACCTAAGGCAAACACAATTTGATACGCTAGGGCGTGCACGAAACAACGAGAATGCAGGGATCACACATGAAAGTCGCACTACTGGAAGACGACCCACAACAAGCGCAACTGGTATGCACATGGCTGGAACAGGCCGGTTTGAACGTTGCGCACTTTCCTGATGGCAAATCCATTGTCAAAGCGTTCAAATCGGAGCTGTTTGATATTGCCATTCTGGACTGGGAGCTACCCGATACCACCGGCATCGAAGTGATGCGGCAGTTACGCATTGTGCAGAAACAAACCTTGCCCATACTCTTTACCACGCAACGTGATGCCGAAGAGGATATCGTGAATGCACTCACCAATGGTGCCGACGATTATCTGGTAAAGCCCTTGCGTCAGGCAGAGTTGCTCGCCCGTATCGAAGCAATGCGACGCAGAGCCGGTATCAGCAGCGAAAAAGACGTGCTCACCTTGGGCAACATCGAGATCAACGCTAACGCACAGCAAATTACGGTGAATGGCGAAATCGTCAAAGCGACGCCCAAGGATTTTGGTATTGCGTGGGAACTCATCAGCAATGAAGGCCAGGTGTTATCTCGGGAATACCTGCTCAAAAAGGTATGGGGCGTTGATGCACAGCTGAATACGCGTACCGTCGACATGCATGTAAGCCGGGTGCGACGCAGCCTTAATATCAACCCGGATATGGGCTATCGCATCACCACTATTTTCCAACACGGTTATCGCCTCGAAAAAGTAACGGTCTGAATCTTATGCACCATTTGCTCTCGTTCAACAGGTATTGTCCTATACCTGTCCGGCCTCTTCTTGTTGTACTTGCCCTGATGGCCCCGCTCGATTCGGTTTACGCCAGCGACTGGCCCTATACCTTCCGCCCCGGCGATACACTCTGGGATATTTGCAAGCAATACACCAAAGAACCCGGCTGCTGGCAAAAACTGGGCCCCTATAACAACATTGACGCCAACCGCCGTATTGCGCCCGGCACACGCATTAATATTCCGGCCACCTGGCTTAAGGTGCCGGCGGCATCAGCCAGCATCTTATACGTTAAAAGCGCGGTAACACTCATGATGCCCGGTGAACAGCCCGTACCAGCCCGCGCGGGAGATAAACTGCCCATTGGCGCCACGCTGCTGACACGCGATGGCAGTGCCACCATTGGATTCGCCGATGGCAGCAGCATGGTGCTCGAAGCACACTCTGAGCTGACCCTCGAT
>JAWWBW010000032.1:0-19185 GCA_033720775.1 Oleiphilaceae bacterium
GCCATGCCATGCAGTTCCTGTTAACCCCACGCTCCAGCGATAATCTGTTTGAGCGTTTGGTAATTCGTTTTCAAGGCGTGCAGCTTGTTGAAATGCGATTAAGCGATTCGTTGGGGCAGGAAAGCACCGTGCATTTTGTTGAAACCCAAATCAACAATCCCATTCCTGATGAGGCGTTTGTTGCGGAGCTACCAGAGGGCACGGATGTCATCCGCGACTTGCCTGTGCCAGCACCTGCCGGAGATGCGAGCACCTCCTGATGCCCCAAGATCTATTTCAGGAGAATGCCGGGTATCAGCCCCTCGCGGCACGGGTGCGGCCGCGCACGCTCAACGAATATGTGGGCCAACAGCATTTGTTGGCAGAGGGCCGCTCGCTGCATACGGCTTTAGCGCGCAATGCCTTGCATTCAATGGTGTTGTGGGGCCCGCCCGGCGTTGGTAAAACCACATTCGCATTATTGCTGGCCGAACATTACGATGCGGCGTTTGAAAGTCTCTCGGCTGTATTAAGCGGCGTTAAGGATATACGGGCCGCCATTGATCGTGCGCGCTTGCGCAAGCGACAGGCGTCACAGGATACGGTGCTCTTCGTGGATGAAGTACATCGTTTTAATAAATCCCAGCAAGATGCTTTTCTCCCTTATATCGAAGATGGCACCGTGGTGTTTGTAGGCGCGACCACCGAAAACCCTTCGTTTGAGTTAAATAACGCGCTCCTGTCGCGCACGCGCGTCTATGTATTGAAGGTGCTTTCAGAGGACGATCTGCTCCAACTGATTGATGGCGCGCTTTCGCATCCCGACGGCTTCCCCGAGCTTAATGTGGTGATATCGCAAGATCTTAAGATGCTGATTGCTCAAGCAGCACAGGGCGACGGGCGTCGCGCGCTGAATATTCTGGAACTGGCCATTGATTTGGCACCACGAGAGGGTGAGCAGGTTGTTGTAGCACGAGCACAGATTGAAGAAGTTCTTCAAAGCTCCCTCAAGCGCTTTGACAAAGGTGGTGACATTTTTTATGAGCAGATTTCTGCGCTGCATAAATCGGTGCGCGGCTCAGACCCTGATGCAGCGCTCTATTGGTTTGTGCGCATGATCGATGCGGGCTGCGACCCATTGTATGTAGCGCGGCGGGTAGTGCGTATGGCCAGTGAAGATATTGGCAATGCAGATCCGCGTGCCTTACAGGTGGCATTGGCAGCCTGGGATGTGCAGGAACGATTGGGCAGCCCCGAGGGCGAGCTTAGTCTGGCGCAGGCCATCATTTATTTAGCCGTGGCACCTAAAAGCAATGCCGTCTACAGCGCCTTCAATGCCTGTAGGGCCTTGGTACGCCACACCCCAGATTGCGATGTGCCCATGCATTTGCGCAATGCGCCCACGGCATTAATGAAAGAGCAGGGCATGGGCGAGGACTACCGCTATGCGCACGATGAACCCGATGCTTTTGCTGCGGGAGAAAACTATTTTCCGGAGGAGCTCGCCGATACGCGCCTTTACGAGCCTGTTGCGCGAGGTCTGGAGATCAAAATTTCAGAAAAACTCGCTAAACTACGCGCCGCGAATCGGGATGCGGTACAGCAACGTTATCGGCGCCGCTAAAACGCATAGTTCAATTGTTTTTTGGAAACAGGAACTTGCATAAGTGCACGTTTTTGTTGTCCGTAAGTAGATATACTGCACACCTTTATTGATGTAGGGCCGATTACGTGTCTTTAAAACGATTAAAAAGGAATTTAAGCGCCGCGACAGGTATTGCTCTGTGCATACTGTTGAGTTTGGCGCCACGCGCGTTTGCAGATGCACGCTATGACGGTGAACGCGCCTATTGGGGCGTTGGCGCGTCAGTGAATAAAACCGATTACCTGTCTGAAGAAGTCATGCGCGGTTTGTTCAACGATGCTTTTTTCTCTCCCGCTAATCGACGACGCGGTGCGACCAGTTATAACGGTGTCATTCGGCGCTTTGACGATGCTGACTCGGGCTTTAAAGTCTTCTGGGGTTATTCCGTCAATAAACTTTGGGATTGGGAAGTCGGGTACGTTGATCTTGGTTCGGCGCTCGCCGTGTACGAGGCCAATGATATTGTTGGGCCTTGGTCGGCTGCCGATATTGAAGCGAACTCTTGGAATCGTGGCTTTTTCGGTCATGTACAGTACAGTCCTGATGTAACCGATCATTTTGAAGTGATGGTGCGTCTTGGTGTGTTACGCTGGGACGCGCGCCGTGAGTCCGTGTTCCGCACCCGTGATCCTGACGAGAGACTAAATAAAGTAGAAGAAACACGCGGAAGTTACGACGAATATTTTGGTGTTGGCATGGCTTGGCACATCAATAACAAATATGCTCTGCGCGCCGACGCTGATCGCTACCATTTGGGCGAAGCAGAAACCGGTGTATTAACCATATCAGTGCTGGCCTATTTCTAACCCGTTCTGGCTTGGCATCAATGCGAAAAAGGAGTAGTTTCGCAGTCACTTCGCGGTAGCCTTTGTGGGCGACCGCCGATCCCCTTCAACGCTGCCAGGGAAGGCCCCATTACGTGGCGGTTGTTTGGTTTCAGAGAGCACCTCTTAAATACCTATCCACTCAGCTTGAGCGAGCCGCCCCGGCCATAGTACAGTTGTTGCGATTTTCGCTGCCGCTTAAGGAACTGCATGTTGTCCAAACTGCTCCCGCTGACTGTTTTCGCTGCACTGGTGGCGCTTGCCTACCTCATTACCCAAACCTCTCCTTCTGCTGCTGATGGTAAAAGCCCACAACGGCCGGCATTGCAGGTAGACACATTCTCTCTTGTACCGACTGAATTTGTTCCGACCATTCGCAGCTCTGGTACCCTACAGCCATACCGTGAAATCGCCACTTTTCCATTGGTTTCGGGGCAAATTATCGAAGTGGCAGAAAAGGTAAAAGCAGGTGCCTCGATTGCGAAAGGTGAATTACTGTTTCGTTTGGACGACGCCGAATATCGCGTGGCGTTGGTGAATGCGCAAGCGGCACTGGAGCAGGCGAAAGCGGCGCTGGCAGAAGAGCAGGCGCGATCAGATCAGGCGCAAAGCGATTGGCGCAAACAGGGGCAGCAGCCCAGTCGATTTGCGTTGCGTGAACCACAATTACATGCGGCCAAAGCCAATGTGGAGCGCGCACAAAGTGAACTCGAACTTGCCAGACTCAACCTGGCCCGCACCCAGATTAAAGCCACCGCAAACATGCGTCTGGTAAGGGTAAATGCCAAACTGGGTGCCTACGTTGGCCCGACCTCAGAATTGGCGACCGGTTACGTTACTGAGCGCGCAGAGATTCCTCTTCCAGTCGCTGGCGATGACTTGCGCTGGTTGGCGTGGTCCAATGACCCGATTCCTGTGATGCTCTTCAACCCGCTGACGCAAACAGCAGAGGCATGGTCTGCTGTGGTGCACCGCTCTGAAGCGTCCGTCGATGAACGCACACAACAGTTATTGCTGGTTGCCGAGGTGGAGCACCCGTTTGAGTCTTCGTCCAATAAAACACCATTGATCATGGGGCAGTTTATGGAGGCGAAGATGCACGGCAAACCCATCGCTGATGCATTGGTGATCGATAACGCCTATATCTATCAAGGGCCCAGTGTTTATGTGGTAGAACATGGCGTGTTGCAGCGGCGTGATATTACGCTGTTACGACGTGAGGGTGAGCGTAGTGTGATTGCCAGCGGACTCAGCGCCGGGGATCAGGTTGTGACAACCCTGTTGGGCAATATCAGCTCGGGCACACGCGTACAGGTGGGTGCATCGTCGGAGACGCAACCTTGATCGCCTGGTTTGCGCGTAACCATGTGGCGGCGAATCTGCTCATGGTCAGTTTGCTTTTGCTCGGCCTTGGCTCACTTAAACTGAATATTCCCCTTGAGGTGTTTCCCACTATTGAGCCGCGTGTGATTACCGTTAACGTCAGTGTGCCGGGCACTTTGCCGCGCGATATTGAAACCAGTGTGAGCATCAAGCTCGAAGAAGCGGTGCAGGACCTGGAAGGAATCGAGCAATTGTCCAGCCGATCCTCCGAATCGCTGTCGCAGTTAACGATTCAGGTGGATGAGCGATACGACCCTCAAACACTGCTGGCTGAAGTGAAAAATCGCATTGATGCGATCAATAATTTACCGGCAGAAGCCGAGCGCCCCATTGTTAGTCTGGCCAAACGCACGCGCGAAGTGATCAGCGTTGCGGTATCGGGGCCTCTCAGTGAGCGGGAGCTGCGGCAGGCAGCGGAACGCCTGAAAGAAGCGTTGCTCGCTCACCCGGATATCACACAAGTTTCGCTGGATGCGGTACGTGATTATGAAATTACCTTAACCGTAGACCCTGCAACACTGGAGCGATATCAGCTCAACCTCGAAACCATTGCCGCAGCGATTAATCGCCATTCCCGTGATATTTCAGCAGGCAGTCTTAAAACCGAAGGGGGGGAGATACTGCTCAAATCCAGCGGTCAGGCCTACAGCGAGTCGGACTTTCAGGAGATTGTCATACTCAGCGATGCCCGCTCGGGCATTGTGCGGTTGGGTGAACTTGCGCGCATTGATGACGGCTTTATCGAGACACCCGTACTCACGCGTTTTAATGGCCAGCCAGCCGCCTTGGTTGATGTGTTCCGGGTTGGGCAGGAAAGCGCTATAGAGGTGGCAGAAGCGGTGCGAGAAGTGATCGCAACACATGCCTCAGACGCCTCATCGCTGGTGCAGTTTACGCCGTGGCGCGACCGATCAAAAATCGTGAAGAAACGCCTCAAAACCTTATCAGATAATGCGCTGCAGGGCGGCATTATGGTGCTGTGTTTACTCACCTTGTTTTTGCGACCGGCCATTGCCTTCTGGGTCTGCATTGGTATTCCCGTGTCGTTTATGGGGGCATTTTTGGCGATGCCGGCTTTTGGTATCACGCTGAATGTGATCAGCCTGTTCGGCTTTATCGTTATTCTCGGGATAGTGGTGGATGACGCCATCGTGACGGGCGAGAATATTTACAGCCACCTGCGGCGCAGCGATAACAGTCTCGATGCGGTGATTAACGGCACCAAAGAAGTCGCGGTGCCGGTGACCTTTGGCATACTGACCACCGTGGCGGCTTTTCTGCCCATCGCATTTATCGAGGGTGTGCGGGGGCAATTGTTCGCAGCGATTCCGGTAGTCGTGATTCCCATACTGCTGTTTTCATTAATTGAATCGAAACTGGTGCTCCCCTCGCATTTGAAACACCTCAAATTGCATCACGAACAAAACCCAGGCGTGTTTGCACGTTGGCAACAGCGTTTTGCCAACGGGTTTGAGCAGGGGGTGTTGCGTTACTATCAGCCTGCCTTGCAGTGGGCTCTGCGCCAACGTTACCTGTGTCTGGCGACTGCGGTGGGCACATTGATTATTCTCTATGCCTTGCTTACCACCGGATGGATGCGCTTTATCTTTTTTCCGAAAGTGCAAAGCGAAGTGGCGCGCGCCAGTCTGGTGATGCCAACGGGCACGCCCTTTGAATTAACCGACCGCTATGTGCAGCACATGCTGAAAGCTGCCCAGGACTTGCAAGATAAGCATCGTGAAACACTCGGTGACCATGAACCGGACGCCCCCTCGGTCATCGTGAATATTCTGGCCACAACCGGCAGCGGTGGCGAGAGTCATGTTGGCCGGGTGATGTTTGAGATTACGCCGCCGGAAGAACGGCAGACGGCGGTCACCAGTAGTGAGTTGGTCGCCGAGTGGCGGCGGCGTGTTGGGCAAATTCCCGGCGCCGAAAGTTTAACCTACCGCGCTGAAATTGGCCGTGTGAGTGATCCAATTGATATTCAGCTCAGTGGCGAAGACTTTACGCAGTTGCAACAAGTGGCCGATGCCATCAAGCGTAAACTCGCGACTTACCCAACGGTATTCGACATTGAAGATTCGTTTTCTGATGGCAAAGACACACTCGAAATTCGCCTTAAACGTCAGGCGGAACAATGGGGCCTGTCGCGTAGCGAGATTGTGGGTCAGGTGCGACAGGCGTTTTATGGTCTCGAAGTACAACGGGTGCAGCGGGGCCGTGAAGACATCAAGGTGATGCTACGCTTCCCCTTGTCGGCACGTCGCAGCGTGGCTTCTCTGGAGCAGTATAAAATTACCACCGACGACGGCCGCCGTATTCCTCTTGGTGAGCTGGTCGAACTGTTGCCGGATTCCAGCCCGGTAAGTATTCAGCGCATCGATCGATTTCGTACTTTGAACGTACGTGCCGATATCGACAAACAGGCGACCAATATGCTGGTGCTTCAGGAGGAATTGCGCAGCTTTATTGATCAAACCCTGCAGCAATACCCCGATATTCGCTACACCATGGAGGGTGAAGCCAAAGAACAGCGCCAGTCCTTTGGTAGTCTGAAGTGGGGCCTGCTGTTTGTACTGTTTATTATCTATGCCTTGCTGGCGATTCCCTTTAAATCCTACAGTCAGCCGCTCATTGTGATGCTGGTGATTCCCTTTGGCGGGATAGGTGCGGTGCTGGGGCACTGGTTGATGGGGATGGATCTGACCCTGATCAGCTTGCTGGGTATGCTGGCGCTTATCGGCATCGTGGTGAACGATAGTCTCGTGCTGGTCGATTTTGTTAACCGCCGCCGCGAGCAGGGAGGGGCCTTACTGGAAACCATCAGCATCGCCGCCGCCGCCCGTTTCCGGCCGGTGATTCTAACATCGCTGACCACCTTTTTAGGCCTCATGCCACTGTTGTTTGAAAAGTCCACACAGGCCCAGTTCCTGATCCCCATGGCCGTGTCTCTGGGTTTTGGTATTTTGTTCGCCACGGTGATTACCTTGGTGCTGGTGCCCATTAACTACCTGGTGATTGAAGATGTCAAAGGGCTTGTGGCGCGTTTGCGGCTGAGGTTGTCGCATGGCTAGCGTCAAGCACTCCATTCCCCGCGCGCTGGTCGACTCCCTGCTGGAAGGCGCGCGCTTTCATCAAATCGACCTGGCGCGTGTATTGGATACCGACGAGCTCAAAGAGCTTGCGCCCGTATTATTGGAGCGGGGGAGCGAGATGGACCGTTCGCGCGTGCCGCTGGATAAAGTGGGGCCCTTACTGCGACGACTGTGGCTGAGTATGGGCGATGAGGCGAGTGGTTTTTTGTCTCGGCCCTTAAAGATCGGCGTATTTTCGATGATGTGTCATGCCATTATCAGCGCCGGTAATCTGCGGCGCGCCTTATTGCGCAGTGCTCGTTTCATCGGCTTGCTCACCGAAGATGTGAAGGTCGAATTGCAGGAAAACGGCGATGAAGCCCGCCTGATCATTCACTATCGCAACCCCCATCAGCTGGATGAAACGTTTTTTGTGACCTCGATGTTTGTGATCTGGATTCGTCTGTCGTGCTGGCTGATCAATCAGCCCATGTTGCTGGAACGCATTCATTTCAGGTTTCCACGCCCCCATTATGATGACGAGTTTGCGATGATGTTCCCCTGTCGGCACGCCTTTTCGCAGCCCCTGAATATGGTGGTATTTAACCGTCGCTTACTGACTCTGCCATTACGCCAGGATAGTGAGTCGCTGAGTACTTTTCTCAATCACGCCCCTGAATCTCTGCTCACCCAGTTTCGTGCCGACAACAGTTTGACGGCACAGGTTAAACGGTTGTTGTTGCACCGTCAGGCGGGGCATACGGAGCTTGATATTCTGAGTTTTGAAGCGGTTTCAGAAGAATTACATATGACAACCCACACCTTGCGCCGCCGACTGAAAGACGAGGGCAACAGTTTTCAGGAGATTAAAGACAGCATTCGCAAAGGGCGCGCACTGGTCTTACTTGAGGCTCCTGATCTGAGCTTGCAGGAAATCGCCGAACAGCTGGGCTTCTCTGAACCTGCGGCCTTTAATCGCGCTTTCAAGAAGTGGACCGGCATGACCCCGGGCGCCTATCGCGAACAGTTGGCATCGGCCTGACGGCGCCATCAACTCGCAAATGTTAACCAAGGTAAAATACGCCTTTTGTTTCGGTTGATCGCAAAACGCTCAACTATACTCCTAGAACATGCCCCCACATGGTCGAGGTGAAAAATGGTTGTCCGATCTGGTGAAGCGGAACGTACCTGGTTTCGTAGTGAACGCATTATGCACGTGAATGATCAGTGGTTTTTTGTCACGCGCGAAATGACGCAGGAAGGGCCTTTTGGCTCACGGCACGAAGCCGAAATGGAACTCAATCTCTACATTCGTCACGTTAACGACGATCTCTATAAAGATACCCGCGCGCTACCTTCGTGAAGCATTTCATCATGCCATAAAAAGTGCTTAACCAAGCGCTTGCTAGAAAAGGTCAATCGGCTTGCAAGCATAGGTCATTGAGAAGCTCGGGTTGAAAGCTAAGCTATAAAAGTCTTTCAACCAATGGGAAGCCATCATGACCAACGAAGCACTTATTTTTGACGCCATTCGCACGCCGCGTGGTCGCGGCAAGGCGAGTGGTGCCCTGCACGAAGTCAAACCCATCAGCCTGCTCACAGGCCTGCTGAATACCCTCCACGAGCGCCATCAGTTCGACACCGACGCGGTCGACGATATCGTGATGGGCTGTGTCACGGCGGTGGGAGATCAGGGGGCGGTGATCGCGAAAACGGCGGCACTGGCGGCTGGCTGGAACGATGATGTGGCCGGTGTGGTGCTTAATCGTTTTTGTGCTTCAGGTCTGGAGGCCGTGAATACGGCTGCCATGAAAATTCGCTCGGGCTGGGAACAGCTGGTGGTTGCCGGTGGCGTCGAGTCCATGTCGCGAGTGCCCATGGGCAGCGACGGTGGTGCCTGGGCGATGGACCCCGAAACCAACTTCAAAACCGGCTTTATGCCTCAGGGCATTGGTGCAGATCTGATTGCTACCCTGGGTGGCTATAGTCGTACCGATGTCGATACCTTCGCCATGCAATCCCATCACAAAGCCGCTGCAGCCTGGGAGCGCGGTGCCTTTGCCAAATCGGTGGTGCCGGTGGTCGACCGCAATGGTTTCACCATTCTTGATCACGATGAATTGATACGCCCCGACAGCTCTCTCGAAACCCTTGGTGCGCTCAAGCCTTCTTTCCAGATGATGGGGGAAATGGGCTTCGATGGCGTCGCGCGCGAGCGTTACCCTCAGGTTGAAAAGATCGAACACGTACATACCCCAGGTAACTCTTCGGGCATTGTCGATGGCGCTGCTGCCTTGTTGATTGGCAGCGAAGCAGCGGGCAAGCAATTTGGTATGCAAGCGCGCGCACGCATCGTATCAACGGCCGTAGTGGGAACCGATCCAACCATCATGCTCACCGGGCCCGCACCGGCAGCACGCAAAGCGCTGAAAATTGCCGGTATGTCGGTACAGGATATTGACCTGTTTGAAGTCAATGAAGCGTTCGCCTCTGTGGTCATGCGCTTTATGGATGAGATGCAGGTGAACCCCGAAATCGTAAATGTGAATGGTGGTTCCATCGCCATGGGACACCCGCTGGGAGCGACAGGGGCCATGATTCTGGGCACCTTGCTCGATGAACTCGAAGCCCGTGACCTGAAGACCGGTCTTGCCACACTCTGCGTGGGTGGCGGCATGGGTATCGCAACCATTATTGAACGGGTTTAAGGCTGAGGAGAGACAAGATGAGTTCCGTAATTTACGAAAAAGATCAGGATAATATCGTTCACCTGATTCTGGATAAGCCCAACGCCAGCGCCAACTTAATGGATCAGGAATTTACCCGCTCTTTGGTGGCGGCGGTAGAAAAACTGCGTGAGGATGAATGGGCGGGCGTATTGTTCCGTTCAAACAAGTCCACCTTTTTTGCGGGGGGCAATCTAGACGACCTGTATGCCACGACTCGTGAAAATGCGGGCGAGCTATATACCATGGTTACCCAACTTAAAAACGCCATGCGCGAACTCGAAACCTCGGGTAAGCCCGTGGTGGCCTGTATCAATGGTGCCGCGCTAGGCGGTGGCTGGGAACTGGCGCTGGCCTGCCATCATCGTATCGCCTTGAGTCAGGGAGTCACCCTTGGTCTGCCAGAGGTGACGCTAGGCCTGTTACCGGGTGGTGGCGGCGTGGTGCGCATGTCGCGCTTATTGGGCTTGCAGGCTGCACTGCCGTATCTGACCGAAGGCAAGCAATTCAAACCACAAAAAGGCAAAGACCTCGGTCTGATCCACGAGATCGTAGAGACGCCCGAAGAGCTGGTCGAAGCGGCCATTACCTGGATAAAAGCCAACCCCAAAGCCCAGCAGCCCTATGACGTAAAAGGTTACAAGGTGCCCGGTGGTACGCCGAGCCATCCTGCGCTGGCCAAGATGCTGCCAATTGCACCAGCCATGATGCGGGCCCAAACCAAAGGTACTTTACCTGCGCCCGAGTCGATTCTGTCGGTCATGGTTGAAAGCCTGCAGGTGGATATTGATTCGGCCATGCGCATCGAGAGCCGTTACTTTGTTGAGCTGGTCTGTGGCCAGGTCTCCAAAAACATGATCGGTACTTTCTGGTATCAACTGAACGAAATCAAAGCCGGCGCGGCGCGACCCAAGGGCGTTGAGCGGGCGAAGGTGAGCAAAGTCGGCATTCTGGGTGCCGGCATGATGGGCGCGGGTATTGCGTATTCCGCCGCCTGTAAAGGGATCGATGTGGTGTTGAAAGACGTCAGTGTCGAAAACGCCGAAAAGGGTAAGGCCTATTCCGAAAATTTGCTCGATAAGAAGATCAAAAAAGGCCGACTCACATCAGAGCAGCGGGATCAAACTCTCAACCGTATTTTGCCCACTGATAATGCCGAAGATTTGCAGGGCTGTGATCTGGTGATTGAGGCAGTATTTGAGGACCGGCATCTCAAAGCGAAAGTCACGCAGGAAGCCGAAGCACAACTCAGCGAGCAGGCTGTGTTTGCGTCTAATACGTCTACCTTGCCGATAACCGGCTTGGCCGAGGCGTCGGCGCGGCCCGCCAACTTTATTGGTCTGCACTTCTTTTCGCCGGTCGACAAAATGCCGCTGGTCGAGATTATATGTGGTGAGCAGACCAGTGACGAAACCCTCGCACGCTCTTACGACTTTGTTTTGCAAATAGGTAAAACGCCGATAGTCGTGAACGACAGCCGTGGCTTCTTTACCTCGCGGGTGTTTGGCACCTTCGCCAACGAAGGCATGGCCATGCTGGGTGAGGGGGTTCCAGCTGCGGCGATTGAGAATGGCGCGTTTCTGGCGGGTTTTCCGGTAGGACCACTCGCGGTGACCGATGAAGTTAGCCTGACGCTGGTCGAAAAAATTCGTAATCAGACGATTAAGGATCTTGAAGCCGAAGGTAAATCTTACCCTGAGCATCCTGCGGATACCGTGGTGGATCGTATGCTAGAGGCGGATCGCGCCGGCAAACTGGCCGGTGCTGGTTTCTATGAATATCCGGCGAGTGGTAAGAAGCATCTCTGGAGTGGTTTAAAAGCGATGTTCAATGAACAGAGCGGTGAAGTGGACCTGCAAACGGTAAAAGATCGTCTGCTTTATATACAGGCGATTGAGACGGTGCGCTGCGTTGAAGAAAAAGTGCTGACCAGTGTGCGTGACGCCAATATCGGTTCGATTATGGGGATCGGCACCCCCGTATGGACGGGCGGCATACTCCAGTTCATCAATCAAACCGGAATTGAGGCTTTTATTAAGCGTGCCGAGCAGTTGCAGGAACAGTGCGGCGAACGTTTTGCCGTGCCACAACTTTTGCGCGATATGGCCAAAGACGGACTCACCTTTAAAGACTAAAACTCATGTGCGGGTACTTCAGAAGCGCTGGCGTACCCGCCGGGTTTATGATGACGAGAACACACTATGATCAAACGTACAGTATTCGAATCTGAACACGAAATGTTTCGCGATAGCTTCCGCAAATTTTTGCAGGAAGAAGCCGTGCCACACCATGCCCAGTGGGAAAAGGACGGTCAGGTTTCGCGAGAACTATGGAAGAAAGCCGGTGAACACGGCTATTTGAGCCCTACCGTGCCCGAAGCATACGGCGGGGTAGAGGCAGACTTTCGCTACAACGCGATTGTTGACGAAGAAGTGGCCCGCTTGGGCTTGAGTGGTATCGGTTTTGGTCTCCATTCAGATATCGCAGTGCCTTACATCATGGCTTATGGTACCGAAGAACAAAAACAAAAATATCTGCCCGGCTGCGTGAATGGTGACATCATCACCGCGATCGCAATGACAGAGCCCGGCACCGGTTCGGACCTGCAAGGCGTAAAGACCACGGCGGTACTGGATGGCGATCACTACATTTTGAATGGCTCCAAAACCTTTATTACCAACGGCCAAATGGCCGATCTGGTCATCGTGGTGGCTAAAACCAACCCGGAAGAAGGCGCTAAGGGCACCAGTCTCTTGCTGGTCGAAGCAAATAGCCCCGGTTTCGAGAAAGGCAGCAACCTCGAAAAGATCGGGATGAAAGCGCAGGATACCTCGGAGCTGTTTTTTCAGGACGTGAAGGTGCCCAAAGAGAACCTGCTGGGTGCTGAAGGCATGGGCTTTATTTACCTGATGCAGGAGTTGCCGCAGGAGCGTCTGTCGGTGGGGCTCAACGCCATCGCCAGTGCCGAATCCATTCTCGACCAGACGGTCGCCTACGTGAAAGAGCGCAAGGCATTCGGTAAACCGATTTCTGCCTTTCAGAATACGCAGTTCAAGTTAGCAGAAATGTCTGCAACGCTGACGATGGCCCGCGTATTTGTCGACAAATGCCTGGAACTGCATCTGGATAAAAAACTGGATGTGGTGACGGCGGCCAAGCTGAAACTGCTCAGCACCGAGATTCAGTGCGACGTGATCGACGAGTGCCTGCAGTTGCATGGTGGCTATGGTTACATGCTGGAGTATCCCGTAGCACGTGCCTACGCAGATGCCCGTGTACAAAAAATCTACGCCGGCACCAATGAGATTATGAAACTGATCATCGGCCGGTCGATGGTGTAATTAATAGTCGGACGACAGACGACAGACGACAGACGTCGGATGTCAGATGCTCGCGTCCGACGTCTGACTCATCAGCCTTAGGAATCACACATGCCCTTGCCCCTCGAAGGTTTAAAAGTACTCGATTTTTCTACCTTGTTGCCCGGTCCGTATGCCACGCAGTTATTGGCCGATATGGGGGCCGAAGTGTTGCGTGTTGAAGCGCCGAATCGTCCGGATTTGCTTAAGCTAATGCCGCCCAAAGCCGGTAAGGTATCGGCGGCACATGCCAGCATTAACCGCAATAAACGCAGTATTGCGATTGATCTGAAACACGAGAGTGCAAAAGACATTATCGCCAAGCTGGTGGCAGAGTACGATATTGTGGTCGAACAGTTTCGCCCCGGTGTGATGCAGCGTTTGGGGCTCGATTACGAAAGCCTGAAAGCAAGTCAGCCCAGGCTGATTTATTGTTCGATTACCGGATACGGCCAACACGGCCCATACAAAGACAGAGCAGGGCACGACATTAATTATCTGGCGCTATCGGGGCTCGCCAGCTTCAGCGGTCGAAAAGAAACGGGCCCGGTACTCTCAGGGACGCAAATCGCCGATATTGCCGGAGGCTCCCATCATGCAGTCATGGCGATTCTGGCAGCGGTAATTCAGCGCACGAATACCGGTGAGGGGCAGCACCTGGATATTAGTATGAGTGATGCCGCGCTGGCGCTCTCCACCATGTTTGGCGCGAATGCTCTGGTCAGCGGTAAAGATCCGGAGTTGGGCGACGAAATGCTTAACGGCGGGCTATTTTATGATTACTACCAAACCAAAGACGGACGTTATCTCTCAATCGGCAGCCTCGAACCAAACTTTGCAGCGGGTCTCTTACAAGAGCTCAATTTGCAGGACTGGTTAAGTCGCATCGCCGATCAGCGCGCCGAAACACAACAGGCCCTGCGCGAGGCCATCGCCCAAAAAATCGCGACGCAAGATCTGGCCTATTGGCAGGAAGTGTTTGCAAAACTGGATGTTTGCGTCGAGCCGGTCCTGAGTATGAGCGAAGCGCGTGAACACCCACACTTTAAGGCGCGGGAGATGTTTGTAGAGGCGCAGGATGAAGACGGCAACAGCATTGCGCAAATCAATTCACCATTGCCTTTCAAGCGCGACAAGCACCAAGCGGGTTGCCCATTGGGCGCCGATACAGCTGCGGTTCTTTCCGAGCTCGGGTTTACCGAAGAAGAGGTGAATGCCCTAAAAGAAACCCGCTGCGTAAAGTAAAGCATTCCCTATATGAATGTCACAGCCGCGACGTCACGATTTTAGGGGCGAGCTAAGGGTTGATGCAGGAGGCTGCCAAAGTAGGTCGAAATTTATTTCGACGCCGAGAGCTAAAGCAGCACGAGACTGGTTTGTTGAAATAAATTTCAACCCACACATTCAACTCTTTGTAGGTGGCTCTTTTAATGACATGGACGGATGTCAGATCATCGACGCTCGCGCCGGTATCACACCACGCTACCCAACGACGCAGGCATTGCGACTTGTATCGCTCAAATATTATTTCGTTTTTACATCCTTAGAATCGGCCTCGCTTTTACAGGAGGACAGCATGAAAAAACTCATCTTATTGCTATGTATCATCGTTTCTAGCGGTTGTGCCACCGTCACCAAAGACCTCGCAAAAACCCTCAGATATACCGACGGCAACGTCGTTGGCGTGAGTAACATCAACTTTCAACATTTGCAGAACCGAAAACGCGGTGAAGCCTGTACCTGGAATCTGCTGTTTGCCTTGCCGCTCTATGGCGATGGCTCCATCATTACGGCAGCGGACGACGGTAAAGTTAATAATGTAGAGCTGATAGGCGAGACGGGGCTCTGGTATTTTCCTATTAATAAAAACTGTACGGTCGTTTACGGCACCTGAACGTGTAACACGATAAAAAAACCGGCATATCATTTGCCGGTTTTTTTATGCGTTCGTCTTTCAAATCAGTTTTTCTCACAACAATTTGAATCGGTGACAGGTTTCCCTTCAACACCCATAGCTACTCCACATCACAGTGCATCCAGAAAATAGAAAAAGCCGAAGTTAAAGTAGACATGCATGGCGGCGGCGGGCCAGGTGCGCCCGGTACGCTCGCGTAACCAGCCGAATAAAAGAGAAGGGATGAATGTCGCGATGCTCCATAGCAATGAATGCTGCAGCAGGTGCATGGCGGCAAACAGCGCACTGGTGAGCAGGTTTGCCAAACTAATATACTGGCGGCAAAAGGTTTTGGTCGTTTTGCTTAACAGATAGGGCTGCAGTACTCCACGAAAGCACAGTTCTTCAATGGCCGGAACAAATACCACCAAAAACAAAAAGCGCCGCAGGTCATCAAACGGCCAGCCTGGATCGAATGGCGGTTGCCAGTAGAGGAAAGCCATTAACCAGAAAAGTGGCGCGGCCACTACGGCCGCAACCAGTATGAAGCGATCGACGCGCGTCAACTCAGGCAGCAAGGCTGTGCTCACCCTCCTGTTTCGTTCCCTTGCGCTTGCGCAGAATGTGGCCACCTGCGATCAGCAGCATTAGCAGCAGTACCGGATCGAATCGAGCGTTGCTATTCACAGCACAGCCACCGCCGCCTCCGCCACTTGCCGCGGGGGTACTGGTGGGGCTGGGAGCCGGAGAGGCAATACCACCTGGGTCGACAATGGTGCCATTGGCCTCGCCATCAGCATCATTGGCGCCGCCATCTTCGATGCGCATCATCACACAGTAATGACCCTGCGTGAGGCCAAGCTGATAGGCAGCATCACCGGGAGAGGGACACACACCGGGCTCGCCCGCAGCGGAATACAGGTGATTATTGGCATCCAGTGTAAAGTCCTGCCAGCCAAATGTTGGGTGCAGCTTGCGATAACGTGCGTCTGCCGGAATAGGGTCACTTAGCGGTATGACCAGCCGTACGCTATTGCCAACCGGCATAATGTCGCGCACTTCAAAATCGAAGTAGCCACCTACGTTGGCAAACTCGGCATCTGCACCATGCTGTTGGTATAGAGCGCTATTTGACAAGGTCGCCGCGCTAATGCGTGCACCGCCATCGCTGCTTTGCATGGCCAGCGTGCCCAGCGCGAGCGCCGTGCCGCTTTCGGCCTGCATCAGATAGCGCTGATCATTGGACACGCTACTGCCTGTTTGTAACGACAGCCAGCTGGCGCCATCAATGGGATCGAGATAGTCGGCTACGCCATCGCCATCGGTATCGCCATGGCCTTCGCTCGCGTCGCTCGTGCCATCGCCATCGCTGTCTTCGCTGGCTGAAAGTGCTGGGAGACTGTCGACGATTCTCAGGTGGTGCGTTACGGTAGTCGTGGCGCTGGGTAGACCATCGTCGGTCACGCTCACACTGACGGTGTACACGCCGCTTGCCACATTGGCCGGATCGAAGGTGAGTGTATCGGGCGCACTGTCGCTGTCGGCCAGCTGGTTGTCGGTTGCGCTCCAGTCATAGCTGTGTGAGTCGGCTGTGTTCACATCCACCACACTGGCCTGGATCGTGACCGGGCCATATGCGGCACTGACTGAAGTGACGGGCAGGCCGTTTTGTTCGGCATGCAATCTCACCTGTGGCGCCACATTACGCTCTGTAATGGTCACCTGCTGGCGTAGGTTGTCGCCCAGAACGGCATTCACCGGATTACTCAAGGTCACAAACAGGAATTCATCGCCTTCTGCGACTTGATCATCCTCGATATCGAGAATAAGTGTGGCCTCGGTGCCTTGCTCAAACACAAGGGTGCCGGTGA
The DNA here is from genome assembly GCA_033720775.1 of Oleiphilaceae bacterium. Lineage (GTDB taxonomy): Bacteria > Pseudomonadota > Gammaproteobacteria > Pseudomonadales > Oleiphilaceae > PZPK01. The sequence continues at coordinate 16,759 of JAWWBW010000032.1, forward strand.
GGTCGGTGGATTGTTCGGTGATGTTGGAGCTGCGCGACACGCGATAATCCGCTTCATCCACCGAGCCTGTGATGGTAAAGGTAATCTGCACAGGGTAGAGCGGTGCCGTACCTGACAAGCGCACGCGCACGGAGACCGAACCATCTTCGCTGGCGGTTTGTAGTCTGCCCAGTTGCACCTGTGGATTCACGTTAAGCGTTTGCGTGGCGATTGTGCGGTTGCCGGCCGCATCTTCCGCCAGCCAGTGAATGAGGTGGCGTCCGGGTGGCACATGGGAGGCGCCGGTATTCACGACCGCTACCGACCCATCAACATTGTCAACGGCGCTGATATTGCTAGTGGGCACGGCGGTGAGGGGACCGTTGGCATTCAGTGTGATTTCACTGCTCAAGCTGATAACCGGGGGCACGGTATCGGTAGCACTGAGATATTCGTTCAGGTTGCTAACACCGTCGTTGTCGGCATCCTGTGTCGCATCGGCGGCGTTGTTGGGGTTGTGGCCATGATCCACTTCCCAGCCATCTGGCATGCCGTCGTCGTCACTGTCAGCATCGTTAAGATCGCTCTGAGCCGTGTACTCTTCGAGATTGCTTAAGCCATCGTTATCCCAGTCTTCAAAGGCGTCGTTGGCATTTTGAGGGTCAAGACCGTTGTCAATCTCCCACGCGTCAGGCAGACCGTCGCCGTCACTGTCGGCGGTATTGTTGAGGGCCGGCGTCGTAAAGCTGACGATGTCGCTATTGACGGTTTCGCCCAAAAGATTGATGGCGCTTACCTGCACGTAATAGATGGTTGCAGGATCAAGGCGGGTGAGCGTGACCTGATGATTCTGTACCGCGTCGATATTGGCTTCTTTGCTCTGCAGCGCCGTGCGTTGTGTGCCGTAACTGATCTGGCCAAACGAGAGGTCTGAGGTGCTCCAGCTTACCAGGGCAGAGTCGCTGGTGACCGCACTGACCCGTGGTTGCGATACAAAGCCAGGCACGGGGATATCGGTGAGGCTACCCGAATTAAAGTTCAGCGTTTGGACTGAAGACAGGTTGCCTTCGCTATCGGCCAGTACCAGGCGCACTTCGTAATCGCTGCTGGCGCTAAGGCCGTGCAGTAACATGAGATGAGATAAGGCGGGAGCCTGTGTGCCCACGGTTTGCCAATGCGTGCTGCCAGTCAAGCGGTACTCCACTTTGGCGACGGCGGGTTCATCGCTTTCGAGCGCCAGCGTCGCGATCTCGCCAAAGCCTGTGAGTACAGGGCTTGCCGTCAGCACGGGCGCTGTAGTGTCTGCTTCGGCACTGTTGGGCGTAATACTCTGAATACCGATGCTGCTGGTGCCGAGCTGAGCGACATTCTCTGCGGTCACTACCTCCTCATCGATTGCCTGACTTGCCGTATAACCATGGTGATCGGTGGAGTAGGCGGTGCAGGTATAAGTGGTATCGGCCTGGAGTCCGCTCAGGGTAAGCGTGTGCTTCTTGGTGCGTTTGGCATTGCTGACTTCAAGCGTGCCGGCATCGCTGACACAGACCAGACGCGCATCGGCATTGACGTCGGTGGTCCAGAAAACGGTCACCCGACTGTCTGTGACCTTGAGTATTTCGACAGCCGACATAAAGTGCGGGTTGCCCTGATGGCCACGCACTTTGGTGCGGAACGACAGGATGTCGCTCATGGCCAGATTGCCCTCGGCATCGGTGGTCTGTACCTGGAAGTAATACACGGTATCGGGCTGCAAGCCGGTGACGGGCAGGTTATGGCTGGTGCGCAGGCCGTTTCTGCTCTCCACTTGTTGCAGAGCGTTGGGGTCGGTGCCGATCACCAGTCGCGTCGCTGCCGGTTCACTGGTGTGCCAGCGCACGACCACACTCTGATGTGTGATGTTCTGAATCAGCGGCGCACCAATAATCAGAGGCTCTTCGTTGTCGGCAAGGGCGAGCGTGGTGAAGCTAATGGGCTGGCTGATGCTGGGGCCATTACCAAAGCGGTCGGTCGAGGACACCGTCAGGCTATAGGTTGTCTCTGGCGTGAGATCGGCCAAAGGCATCACGTGTTCTTTCACAAACGCGGGGTCGCTGACCACATGGTATTGCGTGCCATCGTTGTAAGACACCCCGCTGGTGGCATATTCATCGGTGGTCCAGATGACCGTCGCGTGGGTGGCAGAAATATCAATCACCATGGGGATCAGTTCAATCACCGGTGGCGCCAGGTCGGGTGCGGGCAGGGTGGTGACGAGCAGTGGCTGACTGATCGCCGGGCCATTCCCTTGTGCATCACTCACTTCGGCCACCACGGTATAGGCGGTATTTGGCGTACGCCCGGTCACCACGAGCGTGTGGCACAGGCTTAATTCGGATAGCGCATAGGGGGCGTCATCCACAGTGATGAATCCGGTTACCGGTTCATCGGCACACATATTGAGCGTAAAAC
>JAWWBW010000033.1:0-19063 GCA_033720775.1 Oleiphilaceae bacterium
GGCCGACAGGCTGGCGCGTGTCGCACTCAGATTAAACCCACCTTTGGCTAATACCTCTTCAGCGATCAGCCGGTAGGTGGTGAGTTTGCCGCCCGCTACACTGATCATGCCACGATCGTCCCAAATGGCATGTTCACGCTTTTCGTCAGAGGGATCATGTTTATCGGTCGCCGACACCCCCTGCTGATTTTTGCTCACCACTGGGCGTACCCCGGACCATGTGGCAATCACATCCTCAGGCGTGACGCCTGACTGAGGAAACTGGGCATTTGCGGCGTCGAGCAAGTAGGCCACCTCGCCCTGGGTGATCGCCGCTTCGCGATCAAGGTCTTGATCGTGATCGAGATCCGTCGTCCCAATGACGGTGGTCCCCTCCCACGGAAAGACAAATACCGGCCGCTTATCCAGCGGATGGAAAAAACTAAACGAGCCGCCCACAGGTAAACGCCAGAACGGTAACACCAAATGACTGCCACGCAATGGTCTGATAACCTGCTCATGACCAAGTTGCTGTCGCAGCTGATCGGTCCACACCCCAGTAGCATTCACCACCAGCCCGGCATGAATCTCAAGTTCGGTACCGCGCATTTGGTCCTGCACACGCACACCGCTCACACGCCCATTCTTTTCGAGTAGCGCCCCTGCGCGGACATAGTTGAGTGCGAGACCGCCATCACTGACGCCAGCTTCCAAGACTCTCATCACCAGACGCGCATCGTCAGTCACTGCATCACCAAAACCCGAAATGGCTTCGAGCTGCTGCGTATTAATGCCCGGCGCCCAGAATGTGCTCAAGTCGTGTCGCAAGGTCCGGCGATAGCGCTTGCCCGCCAAATAATCGTATACCGCCAGTAACTTGCCAAACAGCCACGGCCCCGGAAACTTGCCACGATAGTGCCCCATCATAAATGGCAGAGGATCAACCAGCCCCGGCAACTCGGCCAACAAACGCTGGCGTTCTCGCACCGAGTCGCGCGCCAAGCCCAATTGACCGCTGCCTAAATAGCGCAAACCACCGTGGACCATCTTGGACGAACGAGACGACGTCCCCCAGGCGAAATCCCGCTGCTCCAATAACAATACCTTGTAACCCCGGCGCGCGGCTTCTCTAAAAATACCCGCGCCGGTAATGCCGCCGCCAATGACCACCACATCCCAACAGGTCTGTTGCGCGACCTGCTGCAAGGCCAGCTCCCGCTGCCCGCCTTGCCAGGCCTGTGTAGCGCTATGGGCCACCATGTTCGCCCCCTACTCCGCGTCGTCGCAAAGCAGCGTGCCCGGATTCAGCAGCGCCTTCTCATCCATATGACGACACAACTGTGCAATCATTCCCATGGCGAGCTCGCCCTTTTCGGTGGTCAGATAGGGCGCATGATCTTTACCCACGCCATGCTGATGACTGATGGTGCCGCCATTGTTAACGATCAGCTCCGAGGTCGATGTTTTGAGTTTTTGCCAACGCGCCAGGGTCGCCTCGTAGCTGTCGGCAGCACGAAACACATAGGTGGTATAAATACTCGATCCTTGCGAATAAAAGTGCGAAAGGTGAGTAAAGACATGCACCTGCTCGCCCTCGTCGGCCAAGCCCTGCCGCAAGTTGTCTTCTATGCGGTGCATCAGATTATCGACATTGCTCCAGTCCGTCGCCGTTTCGAGGGTGTCTACCGCATAGCCCAGCTGCCACAAGGCTTCGCGCAGGTAGGGCATCATAAAGCGTTTTTCGGCCCACTTTTTACCCAGATAACGCCCGGTACTAACGCCCTTGTAAGGGCCCGTTATACTGCGCAGCAATCTCTGCGCCGAACGACACTGCTCACCATTCCCGGTGATGCCCACCGTCATCATACATTTACCTTCAGCGGCGCCCCGCCAGCCCAAATACTTTTCGAGCCACGCGATCTGACCAGGATGGCCAGCCAACGCCAACTGCGTTTCGGTTTCGATCGGATTACTCAAGCGCAACATCGACAACTGCACCTTACTCTGAACCAGCGCACGGGCGGCGCTTTTCGCCTGCTTCCAAGAAGGAAAAAACAGCACGTAAAAATCTTCCTGCTCGGGCAAGGGCGTCACACGCACTTTCACCTCAGACAAGATGCCCATACGCCCTTCTGAACCCAGCACCAGTTCTCGCACATCGGGGCCCGCCGACGAGGCAGGAAACGTCGGAATCACCAAAGGGCCACGCGGTGTTTCCATCGTGCCACCGGCAAACAACTGTTCGATACGACCATAACGTAATGACTGCTGACCACTGCTGCGGCTCGCCACCCAGCCACCCACCGTCGACAATTCAAAGCTCTGGGGATAATGCCCCAGCGTGTAGCCCTTGGCACGCAATTGTGATTCGACCAGTGGACCGGGCGTTCCGGCACCAAAGGTGGCAATCAGACTGTCATCATCCATTTCCAACAGCCGACACATGCGCGTTAAGGCGATGGTCAATACGGGCTTGTCATTGTGCTTTGGGTTGATATGCCCCGCCACACTGGTGCCGCCACCGTAAGGAATAACGACGATATCCTGATCCATACAAAAACTCAGTAGCTCTGCCACTTGCTCACGATTTTCAGGCAGCGCCACACCATCGGGAAAGCACTCAAAGCGGCCACTACGCATGGCCAACCAATCGGGCAAGCTCTGCCCTCGAGCATGTCGCACACGTATTTCGGGAGACGTATCAATCAGCGCATGTTCGGGTAAACGGCTGGCCGGCACCTGTTTGAGCACGCTCTCCAGCGTTGCATCCGGCAAAGCCTTGGCAGTACCGATTCGCTCTTCCAAAAAGCCTGCCCCTGAGGGTGGCAGCTCCATGGATTTACTTGCATCACCCCATCCATTCCAGCGTCTCATGTTCTTGTACCTTCACTTATCCATTAACATTCGTGAGCAGCCTAAACGGCGTGCTTCGCTTTTTACATTGGCCGCTATCTTATACAATCCGCCAGACAAGCTACTGACAATTTCGGACAAAGTACCATCCATGCAACAACAAGGCTTCGCTTCCATCGCGGCGGTACTGCAGTATTTACGTTATGCCGAAAACCGCAAGCTCGACACCGCTACCGCCCTACAAAAAGCAGGCATAGCCCCCTCTGTTTTACGTGAGCAGAGCGGCCGCATACCCGGCGAGCAGTTCGAGCGGTTTATAGCCGCGCTGATTGAACAGTCGGGAGACAAACTGTTGGGACTACATAGCAGCGAATTTGTACAACCGGATTCCTACAGCGTGCTGGGCTACATCACCATGAGTTGCCGCACGATTGGCGAAGCCATCGACTGCATTGTCCCCTTTGAAAAGCTGGTTGGCGACATGGGCGTCACAACCATTCGCTATACCCCCAAAACCGTGATGCTCGACTGGCATTGTGCCTACCCTGATCCCAAAGTACGGCCACATATGATCGACAACGTGCTGGCCTCCTGGACCCGTTATGCCCGCTGGCTATCAAACTCCAATACCGCCCCGGAGTTCGTCGAGCTGGAACGTCCCCCAGCAGATGACAAAGAACATCAGGCTTACACGAACTTTTTTGGTTGCGCGGTGCACTTCGCTTGCAAACAGAACCGCATCGCGCTGGCCCGCGACCTACTCGACACCCCGCTACGTCAACCAGACCTGAAATTACGCGAAGCACTCGAAGCCCAGGCAGCAAGGCAACTGTCGCAACTCAGGCAGCAAGGCGAATCCGACCTGAGCACCACCATTCGCGTTAAGCAGGCGCTGTTTGTGCAGTTGCGTATGGGGGTAACCGACAAGCATATGATTGCAGCCCAAATGGGCATGACAGAACGCACACTACAACGCCATCTCGCCAAAGAGGGCATGCGCTATCAGACCATACTGGATGAAGTGCGTGCCGAGCTGGCCAAAAACCTGCTGATCGAGACCGATCTGGGGCTTGAGGATATTGCCTTTAATCTGGGCTTTAATGATGCCCGTTCGTTCTATCGACGCTGCAAGGTCTGGTTCGGACAAACGCCCGGCGCCTTTCGTGCTGAATCAGCAACGCCGCTTGCTTAGGAAGGGTCTGCCACTACTGGCGCATTCGTGCGACAAGATGGCTTGAGCTTTTTCATCTCGTACAAACGCTCATCAGCCGCTTTGAGCATGCGGCGCGTATCCACTTTATCCATGATCTCGGTCGACACCACACCATACGACAACTTCACCGGAATGGACGTATCGCCATGCTTCAACGGGTTCTGAAGCAGGTATTCCTTGATACGCGATGCGATCACCTCGGCGCCTTCCTGCCGCTGATTGGGCAGCAGCACCACAAACTCATCGCCAGCAAAGCGGAAGGCCATGTCACTCTTGCGCGTAAGTTCATTTAAATGATGGGCAACGTGCTTGAGATACATATCGCCTACATCATGGCCGTGCGTGTCGTTCACCAGTTTGAAATCGTCGCAATCGATAAACATCAACGCGAGATGTTCCCGCTGACGCGCGTGACGACTCAATTCCTGTTCAAGGCTTTCTTCCAGTTCACGACGATTGCGCAATAAGGTAAGCGGATCGCGAGTAGCCAAAAAACTAATGCGTTCCCGCGCCCACACACCCGCGAGACTGATAGACGCTTTAACCGCTAACTGGCGTAAAAAGAAGCTGTCTTTTTTGGGGCTATAGCGATCCTGAGCCGCTGCCCCCAGCATTAATGCACCCACGATGCGACTATCGACCACCAGCGGCAAAATGGCCACCGAGCCCAACACATCCTTAAGCTCCTTGGGAACCAGCATGCGCAATCGCAGCAAATCGCGATTGATCAACACCGGCTCTTTGACACTTTTGGTGACCTGAAGAAAGTCGACCATGGTACACACTCGCATCAAACCCTCAGGCAATTGGCTGTGCTGCAAGGTATCGATTAAGTGGCCATTAGCTGCGGTGTCAGTCAGACACAACCAGACATGATCAATCACAAACTTTTCTTTTACCAACTCGATGAGCGATGTAAAAAAATCGCTGCAACGCGTGATGTTCATGATCGCCACTTCAATATCAAACAAGTTCTGCGCGATCACTTCGTTTTTGCGCGCATTGGCAATTAATTGGTCGACGGTAGACACCCGCTCCTTACCCCTGCTTTTTCAAGAGCCAATAAGAGCTAATTGTAGACCAGCTCACCATAATTTTTTGTTTTATCTCGTAACCCGCCTAAGCGCCAACTCAAGGCAAAATTGTTTATATTTCAACCACAAACGTTAAATTACATGAATCTGAAAACTTTCTGGGCTTTACCCTTGACGCCCCCAAAGTCGAACTGTAAGATACGCGCCACATTGATCGAGGGGCACTGCTCAAAAGCCTTAACCTCGACAAGACGAGTTTTGATGCGGGGTGGAGCAGCCTGGTAGCTCGTCGGGCTCATAACCCGAAGGTCGTCGGTTCAAATCCGGCCCCCGCTACCAATTAAAAAGCGAAATCAATAATTTATTGATTTCGCTTTTTTCGTTTCTGCACACCATAAAATCCAAGCCCCAATAGAGTCATTCCAGAAACGCGCAGCGTTATCTGGCAACCATCGTCGCACCACACCTTATTTTGATCAAAGCATTACTTCGCTCCATATCGTCATCACGCACTTGATCATGGAAACAGAAGCTTTATCGCAAAACAGAGCGCATTAAATAAATGCGTTCCCTTAAAGTTCGCCCTTGAAAGCACAGGTCCCGCTGAACATTTGATATTCCTCCGGCGGTTTGGCGGGGTCCATGGTGGAGTGTGGCAATAGATTGAGATTGGATAAACGATTGAAGCGCATGGTTTGCCTGTTGACGACCAAAACAGTCAGCCCGTCGATCAACTGATAATGCCAGAACGTTTGACTGGTATAACTGAGTTGTTCGGGATACAACACAAAGCTATCGTCGTTGCCTGCAACCTGACAATGTAGGGCTTCATGCTGATTCGCCAGTGTATGAGAGTTCAGCAAAGTAAGATGCAGGCAAAATAAAATCAGGCGCTTCATGTTGATGGCCCTCGAGAGTAACCTTAATACCCGCTCGCAAGCGAGCGTCTAATAAGCGTGGTTGAGCACTGCTTGGCAAGATCAAATCACGCAGCCTCAATCTACCACCTCTCACCATTTCGATTTGCTATAAAAATCGTCCGTTTTCATCCCGTGCATTGAGGCGCATCGCGTCGGGGTTGGAGTCACTTGCGTCTGGAATCCAGGGGCTCAGGCACGCTCGATTCTCAACACACGGGTCCGTCAAGGTTTCGAGAAAAGCCATCAGGTCGTTAACCTGCGCATCACTGAGCACAACGTTCTGTAAACTGGGAATACCTAGCGCACGGTTAGCCTCCAGCTTATCGATTGCTAATTGCGTGTTCTCGAGCATATTGCTCGCTTGAAGATTGGGATCAAGTTGCGACCAGTCGAAGTTGTCGAGCGCCCATTGCGGATTCAGGTGGTGTCGCACCGCGTTTTCAAGACGCGTATAGGCCCCAGCGTGTCCCCAAGGCCCGGTTGCCGTGGTATTGAGTAAAGTGGGCGTTCGGAAAGAATAACGATCGGCTTCAATCCCTGTCTCTCTGAATCGGCCAAAGTCATCATCACCGCTGTCGCCATCACCTTTGCCTCTACCGATTTGCGGCATTCCGATTACATGAAACCCTTCGTCGGTGAAAAAATCACCTGAGTGGCAAGCAGCACAATCCGCGCCTCCTTCGGCAATACTCTTAAAGAATATCAGTGCTCCGCGCTTGGCAGCATCATCAATGGCATCATTGTCACCTTGTACATACGCTTTCCAGGGGGTATCAACAAACACTTGTGAACGCTCATATTCAGCAATGGCTAAACTAATATTCTCGAAGGTGATGAGTGTTTCCGCCGTCCCGTCAGGATCGGAAAAAGCTAACTGAAATTCACTTAACCAATCATTGTGTGCCAACGCACCGCCTGGGGGAGTTCCATATCCGCCGAGCCTTTGTTCCAGATGCTCTCTTACTTCTGCATTACTGGCGCCATTAAAAAAACCAAAGTTTTTCATTTCTTCGGGCGACGTAACCGGAAACCGCGCTTGCGCCACGGCAAGGTTATCACCTGCTTCAGGGTCCGCCATACCCACAGCAACATCTGGCGTTCTGATACCGGCACCGTCATTACCGTTTACGCCCGCCGTTTTACCCAGACTTTCTACGCGGCCATCATGGAACAATACACGGTCCCACAAAGCGAGATTGAAAGTAGAAGGCGCATTCCTTGGAACGGTTGGCCCACCATCAAAGTGCTCTCCGCCCGAACTATGCGTGCGTCCTGGGCCAAGCAGGTCAATCACATCGGCATCGACACCAACTGGCAGTGACAGATCATCACCACCGCCAAGCATCGGATGATGGCAAGTGACACAGGCTGCATCCATATCCCCACCTAACGCTTTGGAAAAAAACAGTTTCATTCCCAACTGCGCCAATGGGGTATCTATTGATGGCAAATCACGCCCTTCTGCCGGATCACCCGTAAGGGCTTTTTCTTCAATAACAGCGCGCAGCTCGATATCGAGCTCACTTTCTGGTGCAGGCTCTTTACTGTTATCACAGCCCGAAAACAAGCCTGACAACAAAAGAATTACAAAGATGTGGACACGCTTTTTAAGCGCGAAATATGGCTGGTCAGTCATTTTTTATCCCCTAAATTTTTATGTTTTCCCTGATTACGTGCGACCTAAAGATGACTGCGACTTTAGGCTCGATAAACTTTACTAATTTTTTGAGAGAACGACTAGATAAAACTCATAACACTGGCACCGTTTAGACAGAAAGCTGTTCATTCCGATATAAGTGCCCCTTGATGGGGTAACCCCCAATGTCTGCTTTTACAGTCTCTCATTCTGTTAAAACCCTCCACTTACTCAATCCAATAAAAAACCCGGAGCATTACCCCGGGTTTTTGTTTACCCATTTACTGCTAGCAGAAATGGGTCAGTATTATTCAAACCTCTCATTCTCGAGCATATACGTGTAAACATGCCAAGCGTGGTTGAGCACTGCTTTGGCAAGATCAACCGCAATGTTGTTGTCAGGCACCAGCCAGCCACCGAAGTCGGCAATATCGTTAATGCCCTGCAGCCAGTAGGTTTTGCCGTACTGTCGGGTTTCAGGAATGATACCGCCCAGTTCGGAGCCAAGCGTGGAGCTGTCCATTTGACCGTTGTGATCTGACAGCCAGTCGCCTTTCACATTAAAATTGGTGACCTTGCTGGCATGGCTTGTATCGAGTGAGAGATTGCTGATCGTACCCGTAGACAAACCTGCTGCATCGAATACAAAGGCTTCGCGCCCTGTGGCGAGTGCAGAGGCCGTGGCTAATCCACCACCCAGGCTGTGACCGGTGAAAGTCAGCTTCATTGCGGCATCACCAGACAGGCCATTTTGGGTGTTGTACTGATCTACCTGTGTGCTCAGATCGCGTGCAAAAGCCACCGCATCACGGTATTGCTCAGATTGCCCAAATACCTGTTCGGCGTCTTCTACCCAGTCCACCGGAGATAACGGCTCGGTGCCTTTGTAGGCCACCACCAGATCGTTGGTTTCAGTATTCTGGAAGACTTTGAAATCGAGCCCATCGGTGCCCCACCAGTCGATGTACCCACCCACTGATTGAATCTCCACATAGTTAGGCGTGGCAAAATCAGTGGCTTTAATATCATCGATATTGGCAAAGAAACCCATACCCACATGCGCAGCCGCGTAGTCGTCCCAGTCATAGACCTGTGCCGATAACTTGCCCAGATCCAGGGCGAGAACATAATCCTCCTGACTCAAGCCCCAAGAGTAATTGATGGTGGCATAGCCCGACGCATAACCGAAGGCCTTCATCACCAAAGGTCGGTCTAGCTTACCGATAATTTTTATATATTCGTGACCGTAGTTACTGCCATCGCCGTTGTAACCCGAGTACTCAATCACGAGGTTACCGTATTCGGTGGTAGCCTTACCTGCGCCATTCAGAAGACCATCTGGCCACTGTACGATTTTGGTACCGGTTTCTTTGTCGAACAGTTGAATATCTACGTCTTTATCAGAAATAAGTGCGATTTCTACGTTGTTCAGGCCAGCAGGAAGTTCACCCACTTCGACGACCGCATTCTGATTAATGTTTTGCTGGAAAGTACCGGAACCGGATCGGGCGGGCCCCTCAACACAGTTTTCAGTCCCCTGCCAGGAATAGTCGACGGTTGCGGTGCCAGCGGCATAACCGAAGGCGCTCATGGTCAGCGGCTCATCAACTGTGCCATAAATGCGAATGTATTCATGACCGTAATTGGTGCCGTCGCCGTTGTAGCCTGAGTATTCAACGACAAATCCGCCATGCAGCGTAGTGTCTTTCGTCGGCCCATTCAGTATGCCATCGGGCCACTGAACAATTTTGACACCCGTATTTTTATCGACCAGCTGAATATCGACATCTTCGTTACTGCGCAGCTCAATCAATACTTCCTGTTTACCCACTGGAATATCGCCAACCAGTACCACGTCGTTCTGGTTGATCGCTTGCTGGAAGGTACCGCTACCGGCGCAACTGGCACCGCCCCAATCGAACCCGGCAAAAGCGGGACTCGCAACGAGGCTGCTGACTAACAGCAAGCATTGCAGCTGCAGGAGTTGTTTTAGTTTTATTTTCATTTTTTATCCTTGTTTTTAGTGCATTGGTGTAAAGAAAAACCAACGGCGATACCGGCTTAGCTGCGGGTATCTGGCTTATGGAAAGGTCCATACCCTGCTCGCACTGCGACCACCAAGAGTCTCTTGATGGATCAATCGACCAGGATTAAAGACGCGCCTCGAGGAACGACGGGCTTCAGGTGTCGTAGTAAGAGGCTGTGCCTGGAGCGCTAATGAAAGGAGCTCGGCAAAAATCAAAGTAAGAAAGGGCGTTTATTGTTGTTAGTTTCACTGCATTTGACCTGTTGTTTTTATAGTCGGCTAACGTGTTAGATAACGTTCGCTATAACGTGCATGAGCATGGTTTTTTTCTATATCCCCTATTTGGGGGATTCGCAGAAATTTTGTGAACTGGTTGGAGTTATTAGAGATGAGGATGAGGCGAAAAATAGCTCACCCAAAAAACAACAAGCAAAAGCCCGCCACCCTGACGGGTTGGCGGGCTTTTGCTATTAAATTGTTACATGCTTGTGTCAGCCGAATCGAAGCCCAACTCTCAGGCCCTCTTCTGGTCCAGATCATGTTCAGCATGAGGATAGTAATCCAGAGTCAAGCCACAGATATCGGGCTCCGACTTTTTGAAAATATGATAGGCCTCCGGGGTAAGGCTATCGACAGCACTTGCAACGTGAACGAGATCATCGTGTATGGGGTCGCCTGATTTGGCCACCTCAAAAACAACCTCTCTTTCTGGCGTACTGACAGACAGGGATTGCTCCACCCATATACACACTGCTTTGTCGACCAGCACATACTCTGAATGCACGATCTTGTAACCATTTTTGAGTTTCAGAGTGGTTGGCGAACCATCAACCGCTAATTTAAATTTATGTATCACTCGCATTGGCAATCTCCATAAATCTTTTGGGTACATGCCAAGTTTCTCAATCACTCGCCTTCGTAAAAAGCATTTTATTTAACGAAATCATCAGCTTTTTTCGAACTATGCAAATGGATTTTTGCGGCGCTATATATTGGCTGACGATGTTACACCATCCGTCAAGGCCTGTTGGACAGGGTAAATACCCTCACTTCAATATGGCGCCTCCCCGAACGCAATGGTGACGCCGGCCGTTTTTTTAACTAAGGTAGTACTCTCAAAGCAGTACCCTGAAGTTGGTCAGTAAAGCAGTCAGCCAGTCTCGTGCTCTGCCAGTATCGGGAGCACACCCTTGCGCAATCTCAACAGGCAGGTGTGTTGTGGAACAGGAACTATCCCTACTCTGGCAGCGTTATCAGAGTGTTCGGTCGGCGTCGATGCTGCTGTGCGAAGCACTTGAAGTCGACGATCTCAATCTGCAGGCGGTACCCGAAACCAGCCCGCTCAAATGGCATCTGGCACACACCACTTGGTTCTTTGAGACCTTTCTGCTAAAACCCTTTCAGCGCGATTACCAGCCCTTTCACCCTCAGTTCGAATACCTGTTTAATTCCTACTACAACGCCGTTGGCCGTCAATTCCCGCGGCCACAACGCCATCTTCTATCACGCCCTACCATCGACGAAGTCTATGCCTACCGAAAAGAAATCGATGCTCGCATGCATGACTTACTGTCTTCGGCAAAAGAAGAATCGAAGCCACTTCAGCAACGACTGGTTCTGGGCCTCAATCATGAGCAGCAGCACCAGGAACTCATGCTCACCGACCTTAAATTCAATTGGTCGTTGAATCCCTTGTACCCAGTATACTGTGAGGCGCCGTTACCCAAGTCGACACCCGCTCCGGTATTGAGATTCATTGCGCAAACGCAGGGAGTAGTTGAAATAGGTCATGTAGCGCAAGACCTGTCGCATCCCGATACATTTGCCTTTGATAACGAGGGGCCGCGGCATCGCGTATGGCTTGATGACTTTGCCATCGCCAACAGACTGACCACCAATGGCGAATACATCGAATTCATCGAAGATGGCGGCTACGAGACTCCCCAATGGTGGACCTCAGATGGCTGGGCAACGGCACAGAACGAAGGCTGGCAAGCCCCCTTGTATTGGGAAAAACAAAACCAGAAATACTGGCACTACACCCTGCACGGCATGCAGCCAGTCGATCCGCACGCTCCGGTGTGCCATGTAAGCCTTTACGAAGCCCTGGCCTTTGCGAGCTGGAAAGGCATGCGCTTGTGTCGCGAGTCAGAATGGGAAGTACGCGCCAGCGCCCAGAACATTGCCGGGCATTTTCAGGATCTTCAGTGTCTGCACCCCTACTCCCAAGCCAGCAACAATGCTGCCCACAAGGGCTCCGATCTAACACAACTGTTCGGAGACGTGTGGGAGTGGACCCAAAGCGCTTACAGCCCTTACCCGGGCTATCAGGCTGCCGAGGGCGCCCTGGGAGAATACAACGGCAAGTTCATGATGAACCAGATGGTCTTACGCGGCGGCTCTGTTGCCACACCCAAAGACCACATACGACAAAGTTATCGCAACTTCTTCTACCCCAAGGATCGCTGGCAGTTTAGCGGTATTCGTTTAGCCCACGATGGATAAGGAATGACTATGCTTTTATCAACGGTCACGCAGGCAGAGGTAACACCCCAACAACGCCTGCATGTGCACGATTTGCCCACGCCCGTTACCGACCAGGCAAGTGAAATCATACAGGGCCTGCTGGCAACCCAAAAAACTGTCTCGCCCAAATATTTTTATGATGACGAGGGGAGCCGCCTGTTCGATCAGATTACGCGCCTAAAGGAATACTATCCCACACGCGCCGAGCACGGCATTCTCTCGCGTTATGCCGATCAGATATGTGCGCACATGGATGGCGATACCGCGATTATTGAGCCGGGCAGTGGTACGTCGGACAAAGTCCGTCATTTGCTCGATCCTGGGTTTGCCGCCACCTATGCCCCTATCGAAATTTCAAAAGAATGCCTACTGAGCGCCGCCAGCGCGTTAACCGAGGATTACCCCGCGCTCACCGTGCATGCCATTTGCGCTGATTTCACAGCACTGGCGCAAATTCCTCATGCTTTATCTACGCATCGCAAAACAGCGTTTTTCCCCGGTTCGACCATTGGTAATTTTGAACCGGACGATGCCATCGCTTTGCTCAAAAGCATTCACAGCATGATTGGCATTAATAGCCGCCTGCTAATTGGCGTCGACCTGCTTAAATCCGTTGACATTCTGCATGCAGCCTATAATGACAACGCCGGCGTAACCGCGCAGTTTAATCTCAATCTACTCAAGCACATAGGCCGTGTCATGGACTGTGAATTCGATATGGAAAAGTTTTCACATCTCGCCGTGTTTAATCCGGAGCATGGGCGTATCGAAATGCATTTAAAGTGCGAACAAAGTCATCAGATGATGCTGCAAGATAACGAAATAAGGTTTGAGAAAAACGAAACCATCCACACCGAGAATTCCTATAAATATACCATTGAACAGTTCGAAAGCCTGGCTGAGCAGGCGGGGTTTCAACGCGAGGCGACCTGGCTGGATGACGACGCACTGTTTAGCTTTCATGCCTTTATTGCTGTTTAGTGTGCCGGGCCGCTACTAATACAAACACATACCTTGGTCCCTGACGATGCGCTAGAATCGCACGCAACATCAACCAACAAGCGGTCGCGCAAACCCATGGACATCGAAACCGCCGTGCTTCAGGCAACTGGTAGCACGGCGATCCTCCGTCAAGAAACCCTACAGAGCCTTTGGAGCGGTTACGGCGCCATCAAACGTTATGTATTAAGCGGCGGTGCCCATCGTTCAGTGATCGTAAAACATGTGCAAATTCCCGAACAGCCATCTCACCCGCGAGGCTGGAATACAGCGCGTTCGCATGCGCGCAAGGTAAGTTCTTTTGAAGTAGAAACGCATTGGTATCGCCACCTTAGCCAAGCGTGCAATCATCATTGCCGGGTGGCGCAATGCCTGGCGACGCACCAGCGTGACGGCGAATTTTTGATGATACTCGAAGATCTCGACGCGGCCGGCTTTGCCAAACGCCTGACGACCGCAACCCTCGCCCAGATGCGGCCCTGCATCGACTGGCTGGCACGGTTTCATGCCACCTTTCTTGGCAAGACTGCAAACGGGTTATGGCCCATTGGCACCTATTGGCATTTGGACACACGCCCGGATGAGCTTGACGCGCTCGAAGATAGAGCCCTCAAACACGCGGCAGCAAAAATTGATCGCGCGCTTCGCGACTGCCCTTTTCAAACGCTGGTACATGGTGACGCCAAGCTGGCGAACTTCTGTTTTGCTGACGATTACCAGGCGGTTGCCGCGGTTGATTTTCAATACGTAGGCGGCGGTTGCGGCATGAAGGATCTGGCCTATTTTATTGGCAGTTGTCTTGACGAAGACGAGTGTGCAGCGCATGAACAGACCTTGCTTGATGGGTATTTCAATGCCTTAAAACGCGCGCTTGACGAGCAAGGAAAAAGCGGACTGGCAAGCGAGATCGAAGCAGCATGGCGGCCACTGTTCGCATACGCCTGGACCGATTTTCATCGTTTTCTCAAAGGCTGGAGCCCGGATCACTGGAAAATAAACCGCTATAGCGAACGACTCAGTCAACACGTACTGGCGGAGCTGGCTCAACAATGAACCTATCAAAAGCGGATTTGGAACACCTTCACCAACTCGCTTGCCATACAGCAAACCAGGCGGGCGAAATCATTCGTCAATACAGTGCAAAGCAAGTTCAGGTGGAGCATAAAGATGGTGGGGACAGCCTGGCCGCTCAGGTGGTTACCGAAGTGGATCGGCACTGCCAGACCATCATTGTAGAAGCCCTTTCTCCGAGTCTTTCACAATTCGATTTGGCCTTGCTTAGCGAAGAAGCGGCCGACGATCGGCAACGCCTCGTGAAAGAGTATTTTTGGTGTATCGACCCTCTCGATGGCACGCTCGCCTTCACCCAATCCAAACCGGGTTATGCCGTTTCGATTGCGCTGGTTTCGCGTTCGGGAGAGCCGGTTATGGGTGTCATTCACGAGCCCATCACGCAAACCACCTATTCGGCATTCAAGGGCGCAGGCGCTTATCGCAATCAATCACCCTGGTCCCCCCCAAGCCAGAACAAGAACACAAACAACTCGACACTTACCCTGCCAGTCGATCAAAGCTTTTGCGCACGGGAGGATGCCGATCGGATTCTCAAACAGTTGGCGCATGCAGCGCAAAAGAGCGGCTTAAAGGGGCTGGATATTCGCCATCATGGCGGAGCAGTGATGAATGCCATTCAGGTGCTCGACAATGCGCCCGGCCTCTACTTCAAACTACCAAAACCCACACAAGGGGGCGGCAGTTTATGGGACTTCGCCGCTACCGCCTGCGTGTTTCAAGAGGCTGGTGCCATTGCCTGTGACTTTACGGGTAATCCACTGGATCTTAACCGTGAAGACTCCACCTTTATGAACCATCGCGGCGCTGTGTTTGCCTCGCACCCGGAAATACTCACATTGCTTCGCGCTTCGGGTTTTCCCGGTGATCGCCTACCAAAATAAAATTAGAGTGGCACCGCTCAATCCACATTAGACTAAAACCGCACATGTGTTCTTGACCCATCCGGCTTCGTCCCATAAGTTTGTCACAACAATAAACTTCAAGGCCCGCGCAATGCCCAAAAACAAACCCTTATCTCCTGCCGACAGTTTTTTCCTCCTTATAGAAAGCGACAACACTCCGAGCCAGATTGGCGTGCTGGCGCGCATGAAATTACCCAAGGGTAAAGACAAACGGTTTATCCTTGATCTGGTAGAAGGCTTTCGCAAACATCAGCCAACGGTCGCGCCTTTTAACCTGAAGCTGGCCGAGCGCACGGCGAAAAGCCCGATGTACGCTTGGGAGGAGGTCGACAGCATCGATATCGATTATCACCTGCGTCACTCGGCCTTACCCCAACCAGGCGGTGAACGGGAGCTGGCGGTATTGATTTCGCGTTTGCATAGCATTCCCCTCGACCATCGCAGACCCATGTGGGAGTTTCATATTATCGAAGGGCTTGAAGACGACTGTTTTGCGATTTACGGCAAGATGCATCATGCCCTCATCGACGGCGTGGCCGGTGCGCGCTTGATGGCACAGTGGATGAGTCAGACCTCGCCGAAGGTAAGCAAAAACTTTCTTCCCATCTGGGCGATGAAACCGCCTCGACGCAACCGCAAAAAACAGGCGCTCCCGGAGAGTACCGCAACCTTTAGGCAAGCCTTGATGACGACGATTTCCGATCCAATCAAAGCGGCCACCAGCGTATTCAGCGCCACCCTCGACAGCATTATTGGCACGCGCAGTAAAAAACATCCCGATCTGGTGGCACCCTACACCGCGCCCAGCTCCATACTTAATTCCGCAGTGGGGCCGCAACGCCGCGTGAGTACCGTTGAATTCAGCACAGAGCGGCTGTTGAAGATAGGCAAACAACGAGGCGGTACCCTCAACGATGTGGTCATGGCGATTTGTGGCGGCGCGCTGCGCCATTATCTGCTGGAGCTGGATGCCCTACCCAAAAAATCGCTCATCTCTCAGGTACCGGTGTCATTTCGCCCTAAAGAAGATGCCGGCGGCGGCAACGCCATTGGTATGATGCTCGCGTCACTGGGCACCGATGAAGCCGACCCTGTGCAGCGCTTCGAGCGGGTGAAAAAATCCATGTCGGCGGGCAAAGCGTTGCTGGCCGATATGAGTGCGGCACAAATTACGGCCTATAGCGCGATTATGACCTTGCCGTTTGCTCTGGGCCAGATGACCGGACTCGGCAATCGACGCAAGCGCCCCATGTACAACGTGGTTATCTCGAACGTGCCGGGCCCTAAAGAAACCCGTTATTTAAATGGTGCCGAAGTGTACAGTGTGCACCCCGTATCATTCATCATGCAGGGGCAGGCCCTGAACATCACGCTATTTACCTATGCGGAACACATTACTTTTGTGTTCACCGCTTGCCGCGAATCCCTGCCCAGCGTGCAACGACTGGTGGACCATACCACTCAGGCACTCGAAGAACTGGAACAGCAGGCTTTGACGCCTGAAACAAGCACCACCAAACAAAGCGCGCCCCGAAAAAACAGCAGAAATAAAAGCTAAAATCGGCGCTGGCAAACACGTCACCGGTATCCAGGCCGGTGCCGCTGTTACACCGCCTCTTTGAGTAAGGTCGCCGGTTGCACACGTAGTCGGCGGCACAGGTAATGCGCCCCGAGACCAAACACCAATGCCGATGCACCGAACGCGATGATGACACCAAGGCTATACACATCCCAGGCGTAAATTTTGAGCCTGAATTGCAGGATTAACGCCGCGATGGCATTACCCAGCAACATCGCAAACATACCCACAATGACCGCCAGTAAGGCATACTCAAGCCGAATTGCCGCACGAATATACGACAGTCTCGCGCCCAGACAATGCATGATTGCCGCGTGATAGGTCTGCCGGGTGCGTCCAGCCGCCAGCACACTGGTCAACACCATCACACTCACCAGCAAACTGATGGACGCGAGCACCACAAGGCCTTGCGTCGCTTTGCCCAGCAACTCTGCCGCAGAGGCGACTAGCTCCTCGGTACGCACCGTGATGACGTTGGGAAACGCTTGTGCCAACTCCGTTTGTAGCAATAAGGCATCGGCATCGTCCATATACACGGTTCCCACATACATCGTGATAAATGGGTCCAGTGCACCATCAGAAAAAATGGCCTCAAACCAAAAGCGGGTTTGTATGCCTCGCTGACTGTAAATCGCCGTGAGCAAACCGGTTTGCTCTTGACCTGCTAGCGAAAAACGCACGGTGTCACCGGGCTGTAACTGCATTTGCTCGGCTTCGCGATCCTCCATGGCAAACAGAAAATCCACGCCAGCCTGCGCAGCGCGAAGCGTCATGCTTTCAGCCTCCCATAGCGCGCCTTCCACAACACGTATGCCATCGATATTGCCCGAGAGGTAACTCAGCTTGTGCTCGTCCCGCGCCATTTCCTGCCAATCGATTTCATCTGACGGCCGCTCACGCAGCAAAGAGCCATTAATCGCACTGATCCTGGCTCGCACCAACGGCGATAGGGACATGCTGTGAAAAGAGTCATAGCCCTGCACCTGCTCTTGCACGGCTGCCTTCTGGTCATCCATCACGTCATACAGAATCAATGCCGGCGACTGTTCGGGAATAGTCTGATGAACCATGCGGAGCAACGACACCACGACGACACTGGACGCCACCAGCAGCGTGAGCGCCGAACCCATTGAAAGCAGGGTTGCCCTCAAAGGTGTACCCGGACGATGCAGATTCGCCACGGCAAAGCGCCAGGCAGCATGGCGCAGCAACCAGGGCCGCCCCTCTGCATTGAGCGCCAGACGTTTCAGTGCGCGCACCACCCCCTCGAAAAACAGGAGACAGACACCCACCACCAGCACAAAAACCAAGCCGAACAAGAAATTGGGAATAACCGCCAGCACCAGCAGTGTGAGCACAATCACGGCAATCACCGTCGCACCTCGCCACGCCGCAGATAGCCCATGTGGGGCAGCCGCCTGATCACGAAACAGGTCGCTGACTTCGACACACAGCGCCCTGCCCAAAGCCGGCAATGTAAAGGTATAGGCGGTAATCACACCAAACAGCCAGGCGACGGTGCCAGCTCGCAGCATATCCTGATGCTTCATCACCATGGGCAGGTCCTGCGCCAACATCTGACTCCCCAACCAAGCCAGAACCGCCCCCACCAGCAGGCCCAGGCCACCCGAGACACCGGCCAGCAAAGCAACCTGAACAAGATACACCTGCGCCACATGCGTATTACGCATGCCCACTGACTTGAGTGTCGCAATGGTGCTGCGCTTACTTTCGAGATATACCGAGATGCTATTGAAAATCCCTAATCCACCTATGAACAGCGTACTAAACGCCACGATCAATAAACCCGAAGCAATCTGATCCAGGCGTTCAGCAATACGCTCGCTGCGGTCTTGGAAGGTACGCACTTCCCACTCACTGTCGGGAAAAGCCGCCATAAACTGGCGCTTCCAGGCGCGCGCAGTTTGATCAGTGCGAACACGATATTCGTACTCGATACGACTGGCAGGATGCACCAAGCCTGAAGCATTCAGCGCATCTTGTGACAGCAGTACCGGCGCCCCCCGCCAATTGGCATTGAGGCGGCGATCAGGTTGCGCCAGTACCAGCGCCCGCACCTGTAACGCCAGATTCCCGATGTTTACCCGGTCATTCAACTTCAGTCCCAAACGCTCAGCGAGAATCGGATCAATCGCCACCCCCCAGTGTCCGTCGCGCTGTTCGGTGGCTTGCTGCAGACTCTGCTCTGGCTCCAGCACCAGATCGCCATATAAGGGGTAGGCGTCGTCGGTGCTCAACAACTCCACCAGATGAAAGTCACCCTTGGGCGTCGAAAGCATGGTGTTCAGTTCCTGCACCAGA
>JAWWBW010000034.1:0-18895 GCA_033720775.1 Oleiphilaceae bacterium
AGTGCCAGCAGTGCGCTATCGCCATCCATCAGTGCAAGTAGATCCTCCCTGAAGCACCACAAACCCGCACATAGTATGCATATCACGCTGGTTCCAAAGGCGACGATACTGCCTCCCATTTGCTGAGCCTCGTCAGCGTTGCCAGCGCCAAGGCGTTGTGAGATCAAGGCGGTAGTGGCAATGCCAATGCCTACTTGAATACCAATGATCAACTGGTAGATCGGAATGGTAAAGCCCACTACGGCCAAGGGAGCAACACCTAAACGTGATATAAAAATGCTGTCGACCAACTGGAAGCTCATCAATGAAAGTACGCCAATGAGCATCGGCCACGTCATTGAGAACAAGGTGTTGAGTTCGACGGTTTTAGGTTGTTGTGGGCTCATTTAATTGCCGTTGCATGACAAGCTGATTGATCAAAAGGATTGCCAGTCTAAACAAAATTGCTTGACGATGTGGTGGAACATTCCGAATCGGTTTTTCTCACATTTGGGACAATAATGGTTACGGCCGTAAAGTTGCAACCTGAGGTCAAACAACAACTCACGGGGGTCAAGTATCTTTGGTTTAGTCACTGCTATGATTTCGCGTTGTATTACGGATGAACCGAACAATAAATTGCCATTCAGGAGGCCAACATGAATATGCCCATCTCTTCGACCCTCGCAGCGCAATCAGTGCAACCTACCCAAGCAGAACTACCGCTGGCGTTAGATCTGGTTTACCAACGGGAAAAGAGTTCACCTGATCAGTTGTATATGACGCAGCCCGTTGGTCAGGGCAAAGTGTTGACGTATACCTGGGGTGAAATGATGCAAGAAGTGCGTCGTATGGCTGCCTACTTGAAAGGTCTTGAGCTAGCTCCGCAAAGTAATATAGCGATAATGTCCAAGAACTGCGCCCAGTGGATCATGGCGGATCTCGCAATCTGGATGGCGGGTCACGTGTCTGTGCCGCTGTACCCAACCTTGAATGGCGACACTGTAAGCTACATTCTTGAGCACTCGGAAGCCAAGTTGTTATTCGTCGGTAAACTGGATGACTGGGCCGAGATGCAGCAGGGTGTGCCCGATGGGCTCCAATGCGTTGCTTTTGACCTGGCTCCAGAAGATGCATCGCAGAAGTATCCGAGTTGGCAATCTGTCGTGTTGCAGCAATCGGCCCTTAATAAGCCGGTTACGAGGGAAAAAGATGAGGTAGCCACAATCGTTTACACCTCTGGCAGTACCGGCAAGCCCAAAGGCGTCATGCTGACTTTTGAAGCGATGGCTCTCGCCGCTAAAGGCATTACTGAAGCCTTGAGCATCCATGAAAAAGATCGCATGTTGTCTTACCTGCCGTTGTCTCACGTGATGGAGCGATTTATTGTTGAGATGGGTTCGTTGCGTAGCGGCTTTAAAGTTTATTTCGCCGAAACGCTCGACACGTTTGTTGCAGATTTGAATCGCGCCCGACCCACCTTGTTTATTGCCGTACCAAGAATCTGGACCAAGTTTCAGTCGGGTATTTTCGCCAAAATGCCCCCCAAAAAGCTTGAGCGCATGCTAAAAGTTCCGCTACTGAAACGTGTCGTGAAAAAGAAAATTTTGCGTACGCTAGGCCTCGAAGAGGTGCGCTTTGCCGGGAGCGGTTCCGCTCCACTGAGTTCCGAGATTGTTGCCTGGTATCGCAATTTGGGTCTGGAGCTGCTTGAAGCCTATGGCATGTCTGAAAACTTTGCCTATTCGCATTCATCGCAACCCGGTCGTAGTCGTATTGGTTATGTGGGAGAGCCGCTTCCTGGGGTGGATTGCCGCATTGCCGAAGATGGCGAGATTCAGGTGAAAAGCGTAGCGAGTATGCTTGGTTACTACAAAGACGAAGAGAAAACCGCTGAGGCATTTACCGAAGATGGTTATTTGCGCACGGGTGACCGCGGTGAAATGGACGAATTGGGTCGCCTTAAAATTACTGGTCGTACTAAAGAAATATTCAAAACATCCAAAGGTAAATACGTAGCACCTGCGCCCATTGAAAATAAATTGGTGAATCACCCGCAGATAGAAATGGTGTGTGTGACGGGGGCGAACCAGCCACAGCCCCATGCGATGGTCATGTTGTCAGAAGATGCGCAACCCAAACTCAACGATGCGGCATTTCGCGAAGAATTAAGCAAAAGTCTTGAAGCGTTGATCAAGCAGGTGAATGCACAGCTGGACCCGCATGAGCACTTAAGCTTTGCCTGTGTCATTGCTGAACCCTGGACGATTGAAAATGGTTTCTTAACGCCGACCCTGAAGCTTAAACGAAATGTGGTTGAAGAAGCTTATGGGGCATTGCAGGATGGCTGGTATGCGGCGCGCAAGAAGGTGGTTTTCCTTTAAGCTTGCTCTAAGTGCCTGCGAGTGCATGATGCTCTCGAAATTGGGCCGGCGATGAGCCGGTCCACCGTTTAAATGCACGGCTAAATGCACTGAGTTCAGAAAACCCTAGTAGAAACGCTACTTCACTGACCGATATTTCTTTACGCTGCAGCAGGCTCAAGGCTTGTTGCTGTCTTACCTCTTCGACTAGTCCCTGAAAAGACAAACCGGCCTTTTTAAGTTTTCGATAAAGAGTATGTCGGCTCATATGCAGGTTTTCGGCAGCACTTTCTACGTCGAGTTGGTCTTGAGCGAGGTGTGTGCGTATGTAATCACGTAGGGCGTCCTCGGTATTCTCTTTCGGTTTAAGCTTTTTTAACAAGCCCTCGGCGTGGTGTACCAGGGCTTGGTAAACGTAGGGGTTTCGTTTGCTTGGGCCTTTGGCCAACAAGCGCTTATCAAAAATCAAGGCCGTAACGGGGCGGTCAAAACGCACTGGTGCGCGAAACACATCGTGGTAAACATCGACATATCCCGGGTTGGGGTGCGCGAAATGCACTTCGTTAACGGTGATAGTGTCGCCCATGGCGTAACGGGCCCTCGCGACTGCGGCAGCCACGGTTCGCTCCACTTCAGATCGGTGGTAGCCAGCCGGATCGATCAGAAAATCCAGGCGTGCTTCCTGATTACCCACAGACAGGCTCAGGCTAACCGCTTCGTTCACCAGGCGCATAAAACGAATGTATTGCGACAGGCCCTGATGCAGGCTCTCACTCTGCAATAGTGCTTGTGCAATAATGCTGAGCTGTTCGGGCTTTACCTCGTTGCCAATACGTAATCCAATTGCAGCATCGCCTGTCGTTTGGTAAGCGGCTTCCCAAAGTTTTGGCAGGCAATGCATGGATACCCGCACGTCTGGGTCGCCAATATCCGCTTCACCAAGCTGTAAAATATTCTTAAGTTCTTGCTGGGGCATGCCTTGCTCCAGCAGAAAAAAATAAAGATCGACTACAGTATTGATGCCTAGTGTCGGTGTGTGCATGCCGGTATTAAGTGCGCAATAGGGTTGGTCGGATTTTGCCTGATGCCTACGAACGCTTCAACGCGGGCCTTCTCATGATGCGGGCTATTTGGCAAAGCGTTTTTCGGTTCGCTACCCAGCGTTTTCAAAACGCTCTTGCAAATAGGCAAATACGGCACGAATACCAAAGGCTTCTCCGCCGACAGGACGACCGGGGAGCTTGCGCAGATTCCAGGCCATCACATCAAAATGCAACCAGGGCGTTGTGTCTGAAACAAACAGCTGTAGGTACAAAGCTGCCGTGATCGCTCCGGCGTAGGGGCTGGCAGCGCTATTTACCGTGTCGGCGATATCACTTTTCAGCATGTCCTGATACGGCTTGTGCAAGGGGAGTTGCCAGACTGGATCGCCACTGCGTGAGCCGCCAGAAAAAATGCCATGTGCTAAGTCGTCATTGTTACAAAACATGCCGGGTAGCTCTGTACCCAACGCGACGCGGCATGCGCCTGTCAGCGTGGCGAAATCGATGAGCACGTCGGGCTGCTCGGTATCGGCTTCGGCTAATGCGTCACAAAGTACAAGACGCCCCTCGGCATCGGTGTTGTCAATTTCGACAGTGAGCCCTTTACGCGTCGGCAAAACGTCTCCGGGACGGAACGCGTTGCCCGATACGGCATTTTCAACAGCGGGAACCAGCACGCGCAAACGAACGGGCAACTTGTTGGCCATAATAAGTTCCGCCAGGCCCAGCACGTGGGCCGCGCCGCCCATGTCCTTTTTCATCAGTCGCATGTAGTTGCCGGGTTTTAGGTTTAAGCCCCCGCTGTCAAAACAGACGCCTTTGCCAACCAGCGTAATTTTGGGGTGCTTGGGGTCGCCCCAATGCAGATCGATCAGTCGAGGTGCATGCACGCTGGCACGACCTACCGCATGTATCATGGGGTAGTTTTGACTGAGCAAGTCATCGCCGACTATTTCATTAAACTCCGCACCATATTCAGCGGCGAGTTGACGACTCGCTTCAGAAAGGTGTTCAGGCATCATGTCGCTTGCCGGGGCGTTAACCAGGTCGCGTGTCAGTGAAATAGCTTTTACTGTGGCCCGAGCCCTGTCACGCAGCTTTACGTCGGACAGCGACAGGTTGGCAGGTGGTCGTTCATCTGATTTATAGCGATCGTAGCGGTAGGCAGCGAGCCCCCAGCTCTCGGCAAACCGTTGTTGCAGCGTCTCCGGGTTCAGATCCGTTTTATCCAGGTCATCGAGTTCCAGGGCATAGTTGCCGGCAGGTAACAGGTTTGGAAGTTCTCCCGCAACAAAATAGTCGGTGATATCGGCGATACAATAAACGACGTACGATAACTCTCCGGTTTCACCCAGTACCAGTGCATGGCCTTTTCCATCATAGCCATTGTGCTTGAGCTGGTTTTGCGTGAATGGTGGTTGGTGTGTCAGCCAGTTGGAATATTGGCTTTGTTTGAGTAAAACAATAGGAGTCGCTTGTTCGCCATCAATCAGGCAGGAGTGCATAAGAGTTACCTTGTGAGAAGTTGCGTAGTATGGGTTTTTCTAGCGCTTATTGCGTGGTTTGCAGTTCGAAAAGTTGTCGCCAGGCTTCATATCCACCGTCCAGGCTGTAACATTCTTTAAATCCATTCTGGCTAAAAAAATCAGCGGCACTCTGACTGCTATTCCCGTGATAGCAGCAAACCACCAGCGCGTCTGAATGGTTGGATTCTTCGATAAACTTTTGAACATTGCTGTTATCGATCAGAATGGCACCGGGTATGTGTCCGGTTACAAAAGATTGTGGATCACGAATATCGACCAGAGTAACGGGACGATTTGCCTGATCCAGCCAGTTTTTAAGTTCCGTGCAGGATAGATGTTGAAAAGACATACCAGGCACCATCTTGCTTGCCAATGAGGTGCACAAGTATAGCGCCTGATCTGTCATCCGTCAGTCTACTAACCCTTGCTCCCGCGCAAGTTGTTTCTATTTTTTATGGTTGAGCCCGATGTGCGTGATTACAGGTCAGGTATATGCATTCGGTTATCTAAATTTGCATCCATGCGGTTAAGTTCCATGAATCGGCTAGACTTAATAAATAGTGATTGAATTGATAGCCAAATTTTTCAGGAGTCAGCCATTGAGTAAGGGTGCGCAACGACAGCCCGTCATCGATACCTCGGTGTTCGAAGCCATGCCGGATGCATTGAAGGCCATATTGCCTGCTATGATCGAAGCAGGCCTGCGGGATATGGAAGAACAGCTTGCGATTATCAAGAGCGCGCAAGTATCAGATGATCACACAGCCCTGATTCGGGGTATGCACAGTATCAAATCCTGTTCAGCACAACTCGGGGGGAAAACCTTGAGCGATTTTGCGGTACAGCGTGAACATGCGTACATCAATGGTGAATTTGACACGCTTGCCCAAGATATCCTTCAACTTGAAGAGCATGTTGCAGCCTTCAAAGAAGGTATCGCTGCGATAAAAGCAAACTAGTGAGCGCTAGCAGGCGGATGAATAAGTGTGCACTAAGACCGCGGAGTATTAACCTATGTTGAAGATTTATGGATATCCCAACACACGTAGCCTTCGCGCTACCTGGATGGCCGAGGAGCTGGGTCTTGACTACGAATATTGTCTCGTTGATATGATGCAGGGAGATGCAAAAAAGCCTGATTACCTCGCTGTTAATCCTGCAGGTAAGGTACCTGCCATCGAATGTGACGGGGCATTTATTACAGAGTCGCTTGCGATTATCAACTTTATGGCCGCACTCAAGCCCGATGTGGAATTAGTGCCGCTTAGCAGCCATTTTCGTCGCGCTTATTATGATCAATGGGCGAGTTTTGCGTTAACGGAACTTGAACAGCCGTTATGGACGATGGGGAAAAACAAATTCGCGCTACCCAAAGAGAAACGGTGCCCCGAGATTATGGCGACAGCACAGTGGGAGTTTCAGCAGGCATTGCAGTTGCTTAGCGAGGGGCTGGGTGAGCACGCCTATATATTGGGCGAACACTTTACGGCGGCGGATATTCTGGTGGCGCATACTCTATTTTGGGGCATGGCGTTCAAACAGCCCATTGAGCAGGAAAACCTGAAAGCCTACATTGGTCGAAATGGTGTGCGACCAGCACTGGCTGCGGCAAGGAGTCGCGAGCAGAGTGCCAAAGCTTAATCGTTTTGTTTATGCGCGATAGAGCGTAAACACACCTATTGCGATAAAGCCCAAGCCAGCAATGGTTTGCAGTGTGCGCTCGTTGATGAAGTGGCTGAGGGCGCTGCCCGCCAGCACGCCAAGCGCGGATGCCACGATGAGTGCTGCAGAGGCGGCGTAAAACACGGTCCAGCGACTCACTTTTTTATCCGACGCAAATAACATGGTCGCCAGTTGCGTTTTGTCACCCAGCTCGGCGACGAAGACCGAGGCGAAGATCGTTAAAAAAATTTTCCAGTCCATGTTACTGCTTCTTATCTAGTGCGGCTCTCTGAAAATCAGCCAGCGTGGGTAATAAAGCCCCCATTGTATCGCGGCCGCACGTAACATAAACACCACCACAATGGCGTACAGACTGTTGTAGGCATGGGTAGGGAAGTAGTGCAGCAACACGGTATAAAGTATGGCTCCAAGCAGGGCAGGGGTTGCATAAAAGTCGCGACCGAGTAACAGCGGCATGCGGCCGGTCAGTACATCGCGAATCATACCGCCAGCGATACCGGTCACCAGTCCCATCGTCACCGCGACTGGATTTGAAAAGCCGAGCAGCACCGCCTTCTGCGTGGCCAGTATGGTAAACAGCGAGAGCCCAAGCGCGTCGACATATAACAGCCAGCTCAACAGGCGTTTTAAGCGACTGACCATGAAAAAAGCGATGATTGAGGCCAGTAACGAGACCCACAAATAATTGATGTCGTTAATCCAGAACACGGGGTTCACATCAAGAATAATGTCCCGCAGTGTGCCGCCTCCCAGCGCCGTGACAATCCCCAGCAAAACAATGCTGAAGATATCCATATCCTTTTTACCTGCGGCCAATACGCCGGTGATTGAAAACGCCGCAATACCCAGCATACCCAGGTAGTAAATCATGTCGCGCTCCGTATCGAGACTGTGAGGGCATTGTGCCTAGCAATAGTGTTGTGAACAAGTAGGGGTGGCACAAGGTGACAGCGCCGCAGATTTTAGAGATTTATTGTCCTGTTCGCTGCTGGTGCAATTTCATATGGTAACCGGGTGGCGTCTATGACGTAGCGGGCAGCCACAGCTAACGTCAAAAAATAACGAATGTGGTGAAACGTATGAAACTCAATCTCGAGCTTTGCTCACGACTGATTAAACCGCTGGTAGGTGTGGCGGTTGCTGCTAGCCTAAGCAGTGGTGCTTCGGCAATCGGTATCGAAGATATTGTCGATGGCGGTAACAACTACCCCTGGCAGCGGGTCGAAATCCCCGGTACTAAATGCAGTGATGGTTCCCAGTACAAATTCTGGCTGCACGACAATCCAAACTCTAATGACCTGCTCATCATGTACGAAGGAGGAGGCGCCTGTTGGGATTACGAGAGTTGCAGTGGTGCGCTGGGCATGTTGGGTGCGGCAAATCCAAATGGCCTGCCCGATGACTACATTACTCAGCAAAAAGCCATTTACGTTTCGCCCTTGGTGAACGGTGCCGATCCGGGTTTTCCATTTCGATCTAAAACAGATTTGGTCACCAAAGGATGGGACGTTGCCTACATGCCTTATTGCACGGGAGACGTGCACGTGGGCAACAACGTAGTTACCTACCATGATCCTTCGGGCGTGAATCCGCCCCTCAACTTTTATCACATGGGGTATCACAATTCGACCGCAGCGCTGGACTACCTGAACAACCAGCTGGGCAATATCAACCGCTTGATGATTACCGGCTTTAGTGCCGGTGGTGTTGCTTCTGCGGCGCTTTACCATGAGGCCAGGCAGCGGCTGAATATAAATAAGGGATACATGTTGAATGACTCCGGCCCCTTGTTCCCGGCACCCGATGCCTCGTATAACTCACGTATGCTGCACGATACCATTCGCGCGGCGTGGGATCTTGATACCGTACTGGTGAATATGCCGCCCAGTTTTGACCCGAATGATGTTGGGAGCGTCACGGATGCGCTAACGACAGAATATCCGCAAGACAGCTTTGCCTATACCGGGTACAGCACTGACTTTAACTTTTCGCGCTTTTCCTATGAGCGTTTTTATCCGGGACTGGATCAAAACGGTATTCTGGCTAAATGGCGAGAAGATCAGGATTTGCTGATTGCGGATATGAACGGCAATGCGAACTGGAGTTACAGCATTCCCTGGAATCGCCCCATTAATGACAGCCACTGCTCTACCATCATTACTTTTGTGGGCAGCCACTCTTGCCCAAGTATTCGTAAGAAAAAATGGTATGAGTTCTGGCAATGGCCATGGACCCAGTCGTGGAAGTGCCCGGGCACTATGACGGGCATGACCAGCTTTTTGCAGCAATGGGTCAACGGTACACGTTTGCGCTTGAAAGAGCCGTTTAATCTGTACAACCAGGAAGACCCCGGTATGCAGATTATTGGCCCGCAAATTAACAACGTATTGTAAGCCGTTTGCTGTTGGCAAAGGGGAGGGGCACCTGCCGGCCCCTTTGCTAGCTGAATAGGAGATAGATATGACAAAAAAAACAATAATGACCACCTCTATTGCGGCGGCCTTAGTCCTGGGTGCGCTTTGGTTGGAGCAGGCAGAGCAGGAAGCCTTAACGCAAACGTTACAATCCACGCACACCGAAACAGAGGCGGATTTACACTCGCCCAATGTAGTGGCGAGAGTGGCGAGAGTGGCGAGCACAAACGACGTGGCAACCACATCGGTCGAACATATAGAGCCGGCCATGCCAGGCATGCAAACCGACAATGCCATCCCACCGGGATTTGATGCCAATGACGTAGCGGCCGCATGGGCGAAGGTGGACCTGGAGGCCCTGCGCAACTCTATGCCCAACAACCTTTACTGGGTGCTGGCCGCGCCGACCTCTGACGCCGCTGTGCTGGCCGAGCGCAAAGAGATTAAGCAGTACTGGGAGGCACAGTACAAATTGATCAACGCCAATCATGCCGACGAAGCAACGATTCGTGCCTATTTTGAGCACAAAACGCACATGGCCAATGACTATGTGGAGTTCGCGACAGCCTTATTGAATCGCTATGGCGCAGACATGCCCGAAGAAGGCCGCCACTTGCAAACCTTCGCACGGAATCTGAATCTGGTACAGCTTCAGGAACTGCCTAAAAAGTTGCAGAACGCCCTGGATTCGCGAAAAGCCTTTTTGGAGCGACGGGAAAACTGGTTAGCCGACAAAGAAGCTTACGAAGCCAAGCTGGCCCAAGAGCGCGAAGCTGCTTTACGTGAATTGGGAAAAATATGAATGCAGGCAACTAATGCCCCTTAACCCTGTGTTGTTGAGTCTTGTTGCCGGCGTTGCTTTCTCCCTCGGCAATCTTGGTCACGGACTTTGGTTCGTGGCCTTTTTTTGTTTAGTGCCATTAATTGAGGCGCTTAGCCGAGTACACCAAAGGCGTCAGGCGGCCCTCATTGGGCTGCTCTTTGGCGCAGCTCTCTATGCCTCCGGGTTTTTATGGTTGTTGGACTTGGGGGAGGGCTTTTTTGCTGGCTCGCAAGCCGAGGTGATAGCTCTTTGGGGGATGTATGGGCTTTGGTTCAGTCTGCTATTAGCAGTATGTTGCGTGGCGATAAAGCAACTATTGCGCTGGCGGTTGCCGATGCTCTTGGCGGTGGCCGCGCCCTGGCTTCTATGGGAAAGCTTTCAGCCCTTGGTGTTTCCTGCCAAATTGGGCTTTTCGCTGGTCCATCATGAGGGGCTCTTGCAATGGGCCAGATTTGGCGGTGAGCCGCTACTTAGCCTGCTATTAATCGCCGGCAACGTCGCAATCTGGTTGATGCTTCGCAAGCACTATCGACAGGCGCTGGTGATACCGGCAGTCTTTTGTTTCGTCATGAGCGTGCTGGGCATATTGGAAGTCTTTATTGGCGAGCATGCCATCGAACAAGCGTCGATGCCCCTGCGGGTTGGGGTGGTGCAGGGTAATCTTGTCGAACTGCCAAAAGATGAGCGTCGTTTGGTCAGTCACCATTACTATGCTGATCGTAGCAAGCAGCTTTTGGTAGACCACCCAGATATCGATTTGTTTGTTTGGCCTGAATCTGTCTATCAGCTCGGTCTACGCACGCCTTTGCCGCTTAACGCTGCCATGGTTACGTCTGGCCTGCCTATTCCCGTGTTATTTGGGAGTAATGCCATTACACAGAAAGCCGGTCAGCGTAGCTATGCGAACGCGCTATTTCTCGCCGAAAAACAGGGCTTGGTGCAGCAGCAATACGCAAAGCAAAAACTGATACCACTGGCCGAACATATTCCGGCAATCATTCATCGCCCAGACTGGAAGCTTCGCATTCAAGCCTTGATGCCACATCTCCAACACTTCACGCCAGGCGGGAGCAAACAGGGTTTCGTCTTGAATCAAACACGCATTGCTACGCCTATTTGCTATGAAATGATAGATGGCCCCTTGGTGCGAGCATTGGTGCAGCAGAATAATGCGAACCTACTGGTCACGGTGAGCAACGATAGCTGGTTTAAAGAGGGCGATGCGCCACGAATGCATTTGCTGTTGGCCCGGCTGCGTGCTGTGGAGCACGGTTTATGGGTGGTTCGCGCAGCAAATAGCGGCATATCGGCCCTGATTAATCCTCGCGGCGAAGTCGTTGAGCACTTGCCTTTTAATACGGCGGGTGAGCTTGTCGTAACACCAGAACTTCGTAATACACAAACCTTATACTCAGCGTGGGGCGACTGGTGTGTGTGGCTCGTCCTATTCGCAGGTGTCGCCCTATTATTGGTACGCATGCCGATGCGAAGAGAGTCTACTGGCAAGCATTCTGAAATAGCCGTCTCGCCCTAACTCGCTCAATGACTTAGCCTGCGAAGCGTCGAGGGCTGCTTTCCCGTCCAGTTTTTAAATGCACGCCGAAAGCTGGACGCATCGCTAAACCCGAGTTCTTCGGCAATTTCACTCACCGTCAGCGGGCTTTGTTGCAACAGACTAATGGACTGTTCGCGCTTGAATTCGTTGATCAGGCATTGATAACTGGTGTTTTCTTCTTGAAGGCGGCGATACAGGCAACTGCGTGAAATATTCAGTTGTAGGGCGAGATCTTCGAGACAGGGGTATTGCGGATGGGCTGTCGCCAGTATTTTCTTCACCCTTTCTTTTACGGGTAAGCGTCTTTGGCAGGCGTGCAGGGCTCGTTCGCACTGTTTCAGTTTGATTGCCCGCAGGGTGGGATTGGCGCTCAGCACAGGCATATCCAGATAGTGCGTGGCAAAAACGATGCGGTGGTGCGAGGCATTAAAATTAAGTCGGCACTTAAATGCGGTTTCATACAGGTGTGCATGGGCTGGCTCATCAAAGGGAAAGTCGAGTTCTTCAAACTGTAGTGGGCTACCCGTCAGCCAGCTGGCTTGCTGTAGTATGCTGGCATACAGCGCTTCACTCAAAAACCATCTAAGTTTCAAAGGGGTGTGTTCATGACACACTTCATGAAAACCAATGCTGCTGGTGTTGTTTTTGATGATGGGTTCGATGGCCAGGCATAGCGCCATCAAATGGTGGTAGCGTTGTAAGGCACTGAGCACGTCTTTGAGCGTGTCGCTCGACATCAACACTTGCCCCACACAATCTGCGGCCACCAGACTCAATTGGCGGCCGTATTCCAGGCCAAGGCCGGCTTTTTGTTCGGGTAAGCTCAGAACGCTGCACCGGTAAAGCGTGCGTAAACTGATGCGTTTGCGGTTGTCATTCAAGGTGCTTATGTCGGCATCAAAGCCTTTGAGCTCGCCTCCGTGCCGGGAAATAACCTGGCGCAGCAGTGCGAGATAATAAATACCGATTACTTCATCGTCTTTGTGAAAACGTTGTGCGCGAGCCGTGTCCATGACCAAGTTCCTCATTGTTATTTTTGCTTGGTGTCATGCTGCTTGTGTTACGCCTCTAAATGTGACGCATGTTCATGTTAGACAACAACGGCCTCGATCTCAAGAATTTAAGCGAAGCCTGTCATTCAGATTATAAAGGTGTAGGGCGCCCGGTCTTTGACAATGTAGGTCAAATCGGGCGCATTTGGGCGAAGGTAATGCTAGTTTGTGATGAGTGTAATGGGGGCAGATTTGCGACCCTCTTGCCCCAACACATCGATGGTTGCGATCGCGAATTCGTAGCTGCCGGCAATCATCGATTCAAGCTCAACCTGCGAGAGGCTGCCGGGAACGCGAATATCGGTGGTAGTTTCATTCTCGTAATTAATGTAAATACGATACTCTGCAATCTCCTCGGGGAGTAAGGGCGTGCCGTCTTCACGTTGATTTGGTATGTCCCACTGCAGCGCAATGTTGGCCAGTGGATTGATGTCGATCACGGCAATTTCAGAGCTGACAGTGCCTGTCTCATTCGTGATGATGACATCATAATTACCTGCTTCTAGAGGGGTGACGCTGGTGAGATTTAGATAACTGTGAATGGCGTTGGGTATAGGAGTGCCATCTTTGCGCCATTGATAACTGAGCGTTCCGCTGCCACTGGCGCTCACATTCAGTGTGATATCGTCCGTTTCGTTGACGGTTTGCGATTGCGGTTGCAGGGAAATGCTAATGTCCATGGCAACGGGTTCCTCAGCGCTGTCTCCACCGCCGCTTTTTTTACCACCTTTGTTGCCGCCTTTAGGGCTCGAATCAGTGCCTCCATCAGTTTTCCAACTGGGTTTTGACCAGGCATCGGCCGATGAGAAAGTGAGCGGTAAAATGAAGAGTAGGGGTATCCAGAAGCGGAAAGCAATATGACGAAGAGACATCTTTTTACAACCTCGTAAGTGTGTTACGGGGCTGATTAAGCCTGATCTCAAATGTGAAAAAATGAAAAAACGTTCAATTTTTTGCCAAAAAAGCGTCAACAAAATGACGATCGCTGCGCTTTGTGAGCGCGCGCAAGGTGGTGGTGTGATCGATGTAGATTCAAAAGTGAGAATCGCATACGGCGCTACATTCTAGTGATGGCCTGTCAATAAATGCGTTAGGCGTTCGGGCGGTGTGCTTTGCGTTATAAAACCGCACCTTGGTCTTCGAGCTTTTGGAAAAGGTACACATCGTAAAAGGCATCGTTCTGACTGTGGTGGCTATGCGCGAGCAGTTTAACGCCCGGAAGAACGACGAGTTCATCGGGTGCCAGACAATAGTGCTTGTTGAACCCTGTGTGCTCGTGATGTGCGGTATTAAAGGTCGCGATGAGTAGATGACCATGAGGCTTTAACAGCGCAACGAGGCTGGGCCATTGCGTGGCTGATGGCTTGTAGCGAAGGATGGTCAGGTTGTCGAATAGGCTCAGGTGATCGTTGCTTTCTAGCGCGTCTAAATCCTGCTGCCATGTCTCTATCGTCAAGCCAGAGGTATCAGCAAAACTTTGCTGACGTTTGAGTGCTTCAGACGAAATATCGAGCGCGGTGACCTGATGATGTGCTGCAAGATGTAGCGAGACGGCACCATCACCCGAGGCAATGTCGAGCGAGCGACCAACCGGTAGTTGATCAAGATAGGGGATGAGAAACTGCGGAGGAGAAGGCAGCGTGGAATCGCTCTTGTTGCTAAAGATGCGATCCCACTTTTGGCGATCTGCTTCCGCCAAGATTAAACCTCGAAATTGGTGCGAAGCTTCTTCTCTACCAGCGTGTTTTGCAGTTTCACGTAGCGAGGCAAACCCGCGTCACTGAAAGGAGGGAAGTCTTCGCCCTGAATCAGTGGTGCCAGATACTCGCGACATTCTGCTGTGATACCAAAACCATCATCGGTGATGTAATGAATTGGCATTTTCTTTTCCTGATTAGCCACCTGGCTTAATGGGGCTTCGCCAACGGACCAGCGGTAGGGGCTGTTTTGCTCGCGAACGATGATCGGCATAACCGCATTCTTGCCGCCCACGGCGAATTCCACCGCAGCTTTGCCCATGGCATAGGCTTGTTCCACATCGGTACGAGACGCAATGTGGCGTGCGGCGCGCTGCAGGTAGTCGGCAACGGCCCAGTGGTATTTGTAACCCAGAGCCTGCTTCACCATGTTGGCCAGCGTCGGAGCGACTCCACCCAGTTGCGTGTGGCCGAAGGCATCTTTCTGGCCCGCATCGGCGACAAAGCGACCGTCTTCATATTGTGTTCCTTCTGAGGCTACGATGACGCAGTAGCCGTGCTTTTTCACACACTCGTCGACGCGCGCCAAAAATTTCTCGCGATCAAAAGCAACTTCGGGGAACAGGATGATGTGTGGGGCTTCATCATGGTTCTTCCCAGCCAGGCCACCGGCAGCGGCGATCCAGCCAGCATGGCGACCCATTACCTCAAGGATAAATACCTTGGTGGAGGACTCGCACATTGAGGCAATATCCATCGCTGCTTCTTGCGTGGAGATGGCAATATATTTGGCGACGGAACCAAAGCCTGGGCAGCAGTCGGTGAAGGGCAGGTCGTTATCGACAGTTTTGGGTACGCCAATACAGGTGATGGGGTAGCCCATTTTTTCACTTAGTTGCGATACTTTATAAGCCGTATCCTGAGAATCACCACCACCGTTGTAAAAGAAGTAGCCAATATTGTGCGCCTGAAATACTTCAATCAGGCGTTCGTATTCACGTTTGTTTTCTTCGAGATTCTTTAGCTTATAGCGACACGAACCAAAGGCACCGCTTGGGGTGTGCCGTAATGCCGCGATGTTTTCTGGGCTTTCGAGACTGGTATCAATCAATTCTTCGCGCAGTGCTCCGATGATGCCGTTGCGTCCTGCGTAGACTTTTCCGATTTTATCACTGTGTTGGCGTGCGGTTTCGATCACCCCGCAGGCCGAGGCATTGATCACGGCGGTAACACCACCAGACTGTGCGTAAAAGGCATTTTTGATAGACATGAAGCTCTCTGCTCGCAGAATTTATACAAAAGGGGAGTAAAAACTGGCGCGCATGATACTGCATTTTGACAAAGTTTTCATGACCGCTGAATGATGGTGGGAATGGGCCTCGAACAAGCAGCTGTGCGCTGGCTTTGACCCAGCGATTAAAAAGCTTTAGACCAACGTGGTTATGAAAGCATAATTTGGCCAGCTGGGACTGATCATGCTTATATGGATGCCTGTTTAGTTCCGCACTTACGCTATGGCAGAACTAACCTAATGATGAATTTATCCCAAGGCGTAGACTACCCACCGAAGTCATCCCCGCATTAGCGAGGACGACTTCGGTGGAAGGTATATGTCGTTGGATGAATTTAGTTCTAAGCTGAGTTAGCTTTGGCTTTTAGCGTCAGACGTCCGACTGGACAGTGCCCCGGTAATAGCTTCTCCCTTCTACCGTTACGCGTCTCTCCCGACTTCCGCTTTACCCAAAGAGCAGTCCTAAATTTCACTAGGGCGTAACACTCGTTCCCGAGTGGCTAGCAGTCTAATTTTGGTGCGACCGCACTATGCTTATGTGTCCCAACCACATATGTTTTCGTTACGAAAACGATGTATCTTCAGGGCGCATAGCTGGATTCAGGGCAGGGCCAGACACATTAGCCATAGGGAGGCGATAAAACCGATTGACCATACCGTGCTGCGCAGAAAGTGTACGTCAGCCCAGTAAAACACGAGGTACAAAATGCGGGCAACGACAAACGCGATGCACAGGGTTTCGATCATGGCGGCATCTGCCTGGGCCCACAAGGCCAGCGCTACGCCCACGCCAAACAGCGGGAATGCCTCAATGCTGTTGTGGTGAGCAGACAAGGCGCGCTTGCCAAACCCAGTTAATGCAGCTTGCTGATCTCGTGGATAACGATTGTCATATCCGCCGGCTGATTTGGCCATGGCCATAGCGACGGGCGCTTTGCTGATCATGATCAAGAGCGCGGCGAAAATAACGGAGCCAATAATAATCGTCATGGGGTTTCCTTTTTATTTTTTGAATGTGGAGCAATAAAAAAGGGGCTAACAGTCGTTGCGATTGTTATGCCCCTTCGTTGTTATGTGGTCCTGCTTACGCGACTTCGAACAGACCGGCAACACCCATGCCGCCGCCTACACACATGGAGACCACTACATATTTAACGCCGCGGCGCTTGCCTTCGATCAGTGCGTGGCCAACCGTACGAGCGCCGGTCATGCCGTAGGGGTGGCCGATGGAGATAGCTCCACCATTTACGTTGTACTTATCTGGATCAATGCCCAGCTCGTCGCGACAGTAGAGACATTGCACGGCAAAGGCTTCGTTCAGCTCCCATAGACCCACATCATCAATGGACAAACCATGTTGCTTGAGCAGTTTAGGGATGGCGTAGATAGGGCCGATGCCCATTTCTTCTGGTGCATTACCCGCTACGGCCAGACCGCGGTAGATGCCCAGGGGTTGTAGACCACGTTTTTCCGCCAGCGATCGTTCCATGACCACACAGGCCGATGCACCGTCAGACAACTGACTGGCGTTACCGGCAGTAATCACGCCACCTTCAACAACCGGGTTGAGCGCCTGCAGGTTTTCGATGGTGGTGGAAGGGCGGTTACCCTCGTCTTTTTCGAGGGTCACTTCTTTGTAGCTGATCTCTTTGGTTTCTTTGTCCATTATCGCCATGGTGGTGGTCAGCGGCACAATCTCGTCGTCAAATTTTCCGGCTGCTTGAGCCGCTGCTGTGCGTTGCTGTGACGACAGGGCATATTCGTCCTGTGCTTCGCGGCTCACACCATACTTTTTAGCGACATGTTCCGCGGTGAGCAGCATGGGCATGTAGGCGTTTTCGGCATGGGCGATGACGTTTTCGTCTTTCGACTTGGCGATCCAGTCAAAGTAGTTTTTCTGAATTTCAGAGATGTTGTCCTGACCGCCAGCAACCACCACGTTTTGCCCATCAACAATGATCTGTTTGGCTGCGGTGGCGATGGCCATTAAACCAGAGGAACATTGGCGATCGATGGTTTGTCCCGGTGCGGTCACCGGCAAGCCTGCCGCCAGTGCGGCATTACGGCCGATATTCATACCGGCGCTACCGGCAGTCAGTACAGAGCCAATAATGACATCTTCGACTTCATCACCTGCGACACCGGCACGCTCAACCGCATGCTTGATGGCATGGCCCATCAGCGTAGGGGATTTGGTGTTGTTAAAGGCACCTTTAAAGGCGCGGCCAATTGGCGTACGAGCGGTAGAGACAATAACGGCTTCTTTCATATCGGTCTTCCTCTATGGGAGCCGACAGCGCCGGCTCATCACTTGAAAGGGGGCGTATGGTGCCCCGATTAATGTTGGAATGCGGGATGTACAAAATCCGCAAAGCGTTTGCCTTCGCTGGCAAGGCGCTTGAGCAGTGGTGCAGGAGTAAACCATTTTTCACCATACTCGCCAAGTTGCGAACGGTATTTTTCGATGGCATCAACAATGCGATGCAGTCCGATTTCGTCGGCATATTGCATGGGACCACCCCGCCAGGCAGGAAAACCATAGCCGTTAACCCAAATCAAATCACAGTCAGAGGCGCGGTAAGCGATGCCGTCTTCGAGAATCTGCGCCCCTTCGTTGATGAGCATATAGATGCACCGCTCAACAATTTCTTCGGCACTGATAGCACGTTGTGCGATG
This sequence comes from Oleiphilaceae bacterium, assembly GCA_033720775.1. GTDB lineage: Bacteria > Pseudomonadota > Gammaproteobacteria > Pseudomonadales > Oleiphilaceae > PZPK01. The sequence goes on from JAWWBW010000034.1 coordinate 18,104, forward strand.
CCCAAGCCTTCGGCCAGTGTGCGCGCGAGTGCAATCGCTTCGGGGTCTTCCGTTTGGGTGCGCCCCTCGTAAAGGTAATTGCCGCGGCCGGTTTTCTGCCCATAACGGCCAAGCTTGTAGAGTTCGTCCTGCACCAGCTGATAGCTGGGTTCATGGGCAATTTCATCTCGTCGGCCTTCGCGCACCAGATAGCCCACGTCGATACCAGCCAGATCCGACATGGAGAGCGGCCCCATGGCCATCCCAAACTCGGTAATGGCCCTGTCTACTTGTGCCGGCGTGGCACCTTCGAGCAGTAGGCGAGAGGCTTCACGTCCGTAAGGCTCCAGCATACGATTGCCCACAAAACCAAAACAGACGCCCACCACGGCAGGCACTTTGCCTATCTTCTTGGCGAGCTTCAGGGTGGTCACGATTACGTCATCGGCGGTTTGGTCTGCCCGCACAATCTCGAGCAGTTTCATCACGTTGGCCGGGCTGAAAAAGTGTAAGCCCACCACGTCTTGTGGACGCGATGTAATACTTGCAATGGTGTTAACGTCGAGGGTAGAGGTGTTGGTCGCCAAAATCGCACCGGGTTTACAGTGTTGGTCGAGTTGGGTGAAGACCTCTTGCTTAATGGCCATGTTTTCGAACACGGCTTCAATCACCAGATCGACCTGATTCAGCGCTTCGTATGAAGTAGTGGTTGCGAGCAGAGCCAAACGCGAGTCGACCTCTTGTTGGGTAAAGCGGCCTTTCTTTACGCTAATGGCGTAGTTGGTGCGAATCACGTCCAGGCCTTTGTCGAGG
>JAWWBW010000035.1:0-18816 GCA_033720775.1 Oleiphilaceae bacterium
TACTGGTGCACCGCAGACTTTGGCTGGATTACGGGCCATAGCTACATTTTGTACGGGCCGTTGGCGAATGGTGCAGTGACACTTCTCTACGAAGGTGTACCGAATTACCCTGATATTTCGCGTTTCTGGCAGGTGATCGACAAGCATCAGGTCAATGTATTCTACACGGCTCCCACGGCCATCAGAGCTTTAATGGCAGAAGGGGATGGGCCGGTCAAATCGGCAAAACGTGATAGCTTACGTTTACTGGGGTCGGTGGGAGAACCCATCAATCCTGAAGCCTGGGAATGGTATTACCGGGTAGTGGGTGAAGAACGTTGTCCCATTGTGGATACCTGGTGGCAAACAGAAACCGGCGGCATTCTGATTTCGCCCCTACCCGGTGCGACCGATTTGAAACCAGGCTCAGCAACGCGTCCGCTATTTGGAATTAAGCCTGCGCTGGTGGATAACGATGGCAATATTCTTGACGGTGCCGCAGAGGGTAATCTGGTCATGCTCGATAGCTGGCCGGGGCAGATGCGGACCGTGTATGGCGATCATCAGCGCTTTATTCAGACCTATTTCAGTACCTATGAAGGCATGTACTTTACCGGTGACGGGGCGCGGCGCGATGAAGACGGCTATTACTGGATTACAGGGCGTGTCGATGATGTCTTGAATGTGTCGGGGCACCGCATGGGGACGGCCGAAATAGAAAGCGCACTGGTGGCGCATCCTGATGTAGCCGAAGCCGCGGTAGTGGGTTATCCGCACGACATTAAAGGGCAGGGCATCTACGTATACGTATCGTTGATGCACGATCATGACGTCGAAGAAACGGATGCCTTCAAGCAGGAACTCAAAAACTGGGTGCGTAAGGAAATCGGTCCAATTGCAACGCCCGATGTCATACAGTGGGCGCCGGGTCTCCCCAAAACGCGATCAGGAAAGATTATGCGCCGTATCCTGCGCAAAATTGCTGCGAACGAACATGAGTCCCTGGGGGATATTTCCACGCTGGCAGATCCGAGTGTGGTTGAGCATCTTATTGCTCACCGCGAAAATCGCTAGTCACATTACAGGTGGTGTCAAAAAGCAGACCAATGTGTCTGCTTTTTTTGTGATGCATTTATATTAATCTAATTGCAAATCATTATTATTTGTATACAATTCGCCTTATCATTTTGATTAAGGTGCGTGTTTCATGTTGGTGTGTGTGTGTCAGGGGATTCGTTGTCGTGATATCGATGCTGCCATGCAGGATGGCGCAGTGAGTGTTAAAGACTTGCGTCAAAAATTGAATCTGGGCACTTGCTGTGGCCAGTGTGTTGCCTACACGAAAGAGCTTATGAGTGAAAAATTGCTTGAGCGAAACAGCGCAAATGCGTTCCATCTGGCTCAGGAAGTCGCCGTCTGATTCCGGTCGACATGTTTACCATAACCACGCGCGTTAGTATCCTGCTCCAGCAGTCCCAAGGGGCGTCAAGTCAAAAGCCCCTCTCTCTCCAATAGATAAATGCCTACAGCGGCCATCCGCCAAAGTGCCGCCACTTATTTACAATCTTGCAAAACAGTTCTGCGGTTTTCTCGGTATCGTACTTGGCCGAATGTGCGGCGTTGCCGTCAAAGCTGATACCTGCCAGTGAGCAGGCCTTGGCGAGCACGGTCTGACCATATGCCAGTGCGGCGAGCGTGGTTGTATCAAAAGACGAAAACGGGTGAAAAGGGTTGCGCTTGATGCCTGTGCGCTCTGCTGCAGCAAACACAAAGCCATGGTCGAACGAGGCGTTGTGGCCGACGAGGATGGCACGCGTGCAACCAGCGGCTTTGATCTCTTTCCGTATCGGTGTGAAGATCTTATCTAGTGCGAGCTTTTCGGGCTGGGCATTGCGGAAAGGACTATTCGGATCAATGCCTGTAAAGTCCAAAGCCGATTGCTCCATGTTTGCCCCTTTGAAGGGCTCCACATTACAGTGAATGGTTTCTTTGGGGTAAAGATCGCCATCGCTTTTCGCGCCTATAATCACGGCGGCTATTTCCAATAGAGCATCCGTTCTGCAATTGAAGCCCGCGGTTTCAACATCAACAACAACGGGTAAAAATCCTCTAAAGCGATGCGCAATGGCGTGGGAATTGCTTTTATCTGACTGGTTGGGCACAGTTTGTCCTTACAGAATCCTTCTGCCGGGGCAGTTTAGCTCAAGGATGGTAAACCGGATACTTCGAGGGGTAAAGCCTTGCCTGTGCCATGGGCGATAAAAGGTGTTAAATCGGCAGTGAATTGCCGCAGCGGTGGTTTGAAAGCGTGATAGTTTTGCGATTAATCAAGCAAATGTGCTCTAAGGCTTACTCAAGTGGGCTGGTCGCCAGTTTCCGTTTGCTCGTGGTTTGTTTGGCGGGAACGTTTGCCCTCTCGGCGAGTGCAACTACCTACATGGCGCAGCTTGATGATAGCCAGTGGTATGTCTCCGCTTCAATTTTTGAGTGCAGTATCGTGCAGGATATTCCGCGCTATGGTCAGGGTATTTTCTATCACGAAGCCGGTGAAGATCTTATTTTTTACGCTCAGGCTCGTAATAATCCGATGAAGCCGGGTAAAGCGGCTTTAGTGGTTGAGGCGTCCCCATGGAAGGCCGGTCAGGTTGTACAGGATCTGGGTTATGTGCCGGTATTGGAAGGAGCACGTGCTGTCACCACCAATCATACGCAAGCCACCGCCATGCTTTATGGGCTGCTCGACGGCATGTCGCCGGCCTTCACAAGGCGCGCCTGGTACAAAGACGAATCGATTCGCGTCGCGCTCAACAGTATTAATTTTTCCCCCGCCTATGAGCAATATCTTGATTGCGTGGCTTCTCTGCTACCAGTTAACTTCAGACAGATGGAGCGTTCACGCATTCATTTCAAGGTGGATAAGGCCGAGTTGACGGATGATGACTACGAGCGCTTGGATCTGGTGATTCTCTATGCGCTGGCTGATAGCACCGTCACCGCTGTTTATGTTGATGGTCATACTGATAATAGCGGACGACGCATTTATAACCGGCGGTTGTCGAAGGCGCGGGCCGAAGCCGTGACCAATTATCTGATACAAGGGGGTATTGCGCCCGAAATCATTCAAACCCGCTATCATGGCGAGCGCTACCCGATCGTTAAAAATAACTCACCTGCCAACAAGGCTAAGAACCGCCGCACAACCGTAAGGCTTGTGCGTGGGGATGGCAGCGCTACCTTCTCGGATGGCGCGCCGGAGGATTAAGTCTGTCTCCGCATAAGCGGCGGGTCTGCTGTCTTACCCCTATCGCCAAGCGGCATTTGTGTTTCGCCTTGGTCAAACTGTAAAATAGCGCCCTTTATTTTTGCACCCGCCGTTCAGGCGAACCCTCTCAGGAGCACGTTACAGCATGTCTAATGTCAACAAGGTGGTATTGGCCTACTCAGGTGGTCTCGATACGTCAGTGATCGTTAAGTGGCTACAAGAAACATATCAATGCGAAGTGGTCACCTTTACAGCAGATTTGGGGCAGGGCGAAGAGGTTGAGCCGGCACGCGCCAAGGCAGAAGCGCTGGGCGTGAAGGAAATCTACATTGAGGACCTGCGTGAAGAGTTTGTGCGCGACTTTGTTTACCCCATGTTTCGCGCGAATACCATCTACGAAGGCGAGTATTTGCTGGGCACTTCCATCGCGCGGCCGCTGATTGCCAAGCGTCTGATCGAGATCGCTAACGAGACCGGTGCCGATGCCATTTCGCATGGTGCCACCGGTAAAGGTAACGACCAGGTGCGCTTTGAGCTCGGTGCCTATGCCCTCAAGCCCGGCGTAAAAGTCATTGCGCCATGGCGTGAGTGGGATCTGAATTCCCGTGAGAGCCTGATGGCTTACTGTGAAAAGCACGGCATTGAGATTGAGAAGAAGAAGGGTAAATCACCTTACTCGATGGACGCCAACTTGCTGCACATCTCCTATGAAGGCGATATTCTCGAAGATCCATGGCAGGAGCCGGAAGAAGACATGTGGCGTTGGTCGGTCTCTCCCGAAGCTGCTCCCGATAAGCCCGAGTATCTCGAGCTGACTTACCGCAAGGGTGATATTGTGGCCCTTAATGGTGAGGAGATGAGCCCTGCTACCGTGTTGGAGCGTTTGAACAAGCTGGGTGGTGCCCACGGTATTGGACGCTTGGATATTGTAGAAAACCGCTTTGTTGGCATGAAGTCGCGTGGTTGTTATGAAACGCCCGGGGGCACCATTATGCTCAAAGCACATCGTGCCATTGAATCGATCACGCTAGATAAAGAAGCCGCACACTTGAAAGATAGCGTAATGCCTAAATACGCGGAGCTGGTGTACAACGGTTACTGGTGGTCGCCAGAGCGTAAAGCACTGCAGGCGCTCATTGATGAAACACAGCACTATGTGAATGGCGTGGTGCGGGTCAAGCTTTATAAGGGCAATGTAGTGGTGGTGGGTCGTAAGTCAGACGACACGCTGTTTGATGAAAGTATTGCCACCTTTGAAGATGATGCCGGTGCTTACGATCAGAAGGACGCTGAAGGCTTTATCAAGCTGAATGCTTTGAGATTGCGAATTGCGGCAGGCAAAGGTCGCAGCCAGCTGTAAAGCAGGTAGCTCAAACAAAAAAGCCCGACCTTGATGCAAGGTCGGGCTTTTTTGTGCCTTTTTTATTTTTGCAAAGCGGTCGTGCATGGAAGTGTTGGTCGACAGTCTGCTTATGAGGCGACTGCGTGTTCGTTTTCGGCGCCCGCCGCTTCCAGGTCGATAAAGTCACTCAGATAATCCCACACGACGCGACGTTGCATGTTGGAGCTGGGAATACTCTCGAGGCCGCCGAGTAACTTAACGAGGTCGCTACCGGTTTTGGAAAAGGGGTGCATATAAAAACCGACGCCCTGACCGGGTTGAGCAAAGTCGTGACTGACTCGATGAGAGCGCTTTTCGTAGTCGAACTCAAAACCCACTACCAGTTCCTGTGCTTGTGGCGCGATCATGCCCGCGTTAATGCAATGCGACAGCAGGCGCGACTCGGTAAAGATGTCGTCGTTTTCGTAGGGGTTTTGGTTGACGCGAAAAATGAAAGGGTGGCCGTTCTTGCCGATAAAGGCAAAATTCGCGACCTTTTTGAATGCGTTAATCTCCCAATTATCACAGTGGTACAAAAAGCTCAGGCTGCGTTTGGAGATCAGGCTGGGGCGGCGCAGCTCGCATAATAAGGCGCGGGCCCACAGGCTTTGCATGTTTTTGTTGCTAACATCCTGGGCATAGTTGAAAAACAGGGTGGCCCAGTCAGGATCAACGCCCTGAACGGGGACTTTTTCGCCCATCAGGCTGGATGCAATCGATAGTATGGTTTCAATGTTGGTTTGGCGCTGGGTTTCGAGATGTCTTACCCGTGAGTGCGTGCGTTCGGTAATGCTGGCAAACTGGACGTCGGTCTCAACAAAGATCGCTTCACCATCGTCGTCCTGACGTGCTTTGCCTGCAGCGACATTGCGCACCACTGTGCCATTGGAGCGATAGTAGCCACCCATTACCTGTGTGCACAGCGCAACGAGTTTAGACCATGTGCCCATCTGCTTTTTGGCGCCACGTTTTCCGTTTGGATGCAACAAGCTTCCTCTACTCCCTAAATTTTTTGTTTATTATGTCGGCCCGGACGCTGCCGTTATGCTTATTTTTTTATTTTGAGGCCACAGCAATATAGGCATTCGCCCAAGTGATCTCAAGCGTCAAATCAAGTCGCCTAAGCAAATGTGATCCTGTTCAAAAAAGCGCCCATTCATCATAAAAAACAGCTGCGCTAAAAATTGTTTTTTGCTAGCGAAAAGCGTAATAAATTCATTGGTTTAGATGGGGCTTATGCGAACTTAAAGTGCTTTGTTAGCTGTGTGGAATAAGCTACCGTAAACGCGCGATTTTGCTTGCAGTGAACAGTGGAGACAAAGCGGCTCGCTAGGTATACTGGCTGCAAAAAACAAGGCCCTGCATGCTCCTTTTTCACGCTTCCAATTACACCGAGAACCTCGCCGACGCCATGGCTCATATTATGGCGGAGCGGCCACTTGCTGATCCCTTTGAGGCAGAGCTGGTACTAATACAGAGTGCGGGCATGGGCACCTGGCTTAACCAGCGTTTGGCCCAGGAGTTGGGAGCAGCGGTCAATGTTGATTCGGTGCACCCCGCCAGTTTTGTCTGGAAGTTGATCGCCCGCTTGCAGAACAAACCCGCACAGCGAGGTCTGTTTGAAAAAACAGCCATGCGCTGGGAGATTCTGCGGCTGTTACCGGCAAAGCTGGAACAGCCGGATTACGCGCCAATCAAGACGTATCTCGACGCCTTGCCCGGCGGGCCTGATCAGTCGGCCAAGCGCATGTTTAGCGTGGCAGAAACCATTGCCGATGCCTTTGATGCCTATTTGAACTATCGACCCGAATGGATCGAGGCCTGGGAGGGCAAGGGTAGTGTGTCGCCAGACCTCATCGTCAAACTGGGAGCGCAGGCGTGGCGTTGGCAGGGAGATCTCTGGCGAAGTCTTTATCCCCAAATTCAACCCGCGCAACGTAATCACCGTGTGGCGCAGCTTGCCTGGTTGATGGAGCACCTCGAACATAGCGACTTGGCGCAGCAAGCGCTGCTACCCAAGCGCTTATTTATCTTTGGCTTACAAACCTTGCCTCCGGCCTGGTTGTCATTATTTGTGGCGCTCTCCCGACATGTTGAGATCCACTGGCTGGCGATGAATCCTTCGCGCTTTTATTGGGGCGATATTCAGCACCCCAAGCAGGCGGCGCGGCAACAAAGGGCGCTACTAGAGAAAGGGCTTAACGCCGAACTGGCCGGAGATCTGTTCATTGAACAAAATACCCTGTTGGCCTCTTGGGGAGCACAAGGTCGCGCTTATGTGTCACTGATTTATGGGCTAGAGGGCCACTCGGGTTTTGTCGAAAGTCCGGCGGATCTCTTTGAGTCCCCCATGACGCAGCAGACAGAGGCGCTTGCAGCGAGCACCGCCCTGCAAGCGCTGCAAAACGATGTATTTGAACTTACTCAGCAAGGCCATGAGCTTGCCAAAAATGATCGCAGTCTTGGCTTTGCCCAATGTCATAGTCGTTTGCGTGAAGTAGAGGCACTGCACGATTATCTGCTCACGCTGCTGGCCGAAAACCCTGATCTCGAGCCGCGGGATATCATCGTGATGATGCCCAATGTCGAGGCGTATGCGCCCTTGGTACAGGCGATTTTCTCCCGTGAAGTATCTTGCGCCGACGGCAGCACAAAGGCCTTGCCTTACGGTATTTCAGACCAGAGTTCTGCCAGCGAGACCATGCTGATTGAGGCCTTGGGGCAAATGCTAAGACCGGCCCTGACGCGCTTCACCCTTACAGAAGTAGGTGATTGGCTGGAGATCGAAGCGATCGCCGTGCGCTTTGAGCTGAATGATGATGAAGTGGTGCACCTCAGGCAGTGGCTCAGAAAGTTGAATGTGCGTTGGGGGCTGGATCCGTCACACCGCAATCGCTTGATTGGCGGTTCTCAGGCCCGTGCCGAAAACTCCTGGTCGCGTGTGCGTGATCGACTCTTGCAAGGCATGATGCTTGGGGCGATGGGCGATAACGAGGCGAGCATGTTTGTTAGCTGTGGTCTGCCAGAAGAGCCCGCCAGTCTCGACGAACAGAAATTGGTGGGCAAGCTTTGTCGCCTGCTGGATAGTCTGGCAGCGATACAGGAGTGGGGGCAAAAATGCCTGCCACCTCAGCAGGCATTGCAGTGTTTGAGTCAGCTGCTGCACGATCTGATTGATTTTGACCAACTGGACCCTGCGTTGGAGCGCCTACTAACACAGCAACTCGATACCTTGCGACAGGAGTTCCCCTTAGAACATGACGAACCAATCAGGCTCGATTTGATGATCGATGCCTGGCTGCAGGCACTGTCGAGCACCAGCGTCAGTCAACGGTTTTTATCGGGGCGTATTAATTTCTGTACGCTCATGCCCATGCGCAGTATTCCTTTTAAAGTAGTGGCCATGCTCGGTATGAATGAAGGGGAATATCCGCGTCAACAAGATCCGAACGGTTTCGATCTGATGCGTTATGATCAGAGTCGCTTGGGGGACCGCTCTCGCCGTGATGACGATCGCTACCTCTTTCTCGAGGCGCTGCTTAGCGCCCGGCAAGCACTGTACATTTCATACATTGGATTTTCACCGCACGATAATAGCCCCCGCTTCCCGTCGGTGTTGGTGGCCGAGTTGCGAGACTATCTGGCAGCACATTTTGTTTGTGCGGGCGACGACACCTTACCGCAAGCGGAAGCGGGCAAACGTGTATTGGAGCAACTCACCCAGTCGCATCGCTTACAGGCTTTTCATCCGGTCTACTTTGAAAGTGATTTCGATGCGCAAGCGCATCAAGCCAATTTGCCGCAGAGCTTTGCGCGTGAATGGCTGACATATGGCAAGGCGCATGAACGAGGTTCGTGTGAGGCGCCCGTGGCGTTAACGGAGCCTGTACCGTCGTCCTATCGTCACGAGGAGTTGATTGCGCGATTAACCCGGCCACAGCAGTGTTATTACCAGGCTCTTGGTGTGGTGTTGTCTTCGCTGAACGAACCCGACCCCGAAGCGGAGCCCTTTTATCTCGATGGTTTACAGCATTACCTGTTAAAGAACGAGCTGGCCGAAACCTGGCTGCAAGATCAGGCAGATGCCGAACAGCAGGTGTTGGCGCGTTGGCAGGCGCAGGATCGCATGCCGCGACCTCCTTTGGCCGAATGGGAATTTGAACATTGTCGCGCGGCTGTTCAGCCCATGCAGCAGGCCTTGCACGATGCTGGGCAGCTCATGGCCTATGAGCTCGATTGGCAACACGCCGGGCAAGATGTATACGGATCTGTTTGGGCGAATGCCGCGGGCCGGGTTGAGCTCAATTTCAGTGGCAAGGCTGAAGGGGCATTCTGGCCAGCATGGATTCGACACGTATTGTGGAATTGCAGCGCATCCACGTTGGGTGTGAGTGGTGCCAGCGTCTTAATCGGCCCGGCGCAGCGTATTCGGTTTGAGCCGCTGGAACGGGAAATCGCCGAGAGCTATGCCATCGCGCTGCTTGATCTGGCCAACCGCGTCACCGCTGAACCCATGCTTTTTGCCCCGCGCACACTTTACCACGCGCTATTGCAGACAGAAGCGAAAGCGCGCACGGCATTGCTGCATACCGGGGAAGGGTTCGGTCGGCCCGGAGAAATCTACGAGGCCTATTGGCAGCGCCTGATGGTGGAAAGAGGCGAGGTCGTGGATTCGCTGGAGGAACTGTTGCGTAGTTTGGAAAACCATCCGCTGGTGCAGCAGGTGCGCGCCCAACGTGAGGGCATCAAGGAGGAGACCTGGTGAAAGCGCTTAAACTGATGGAATTCCCTCTGGATGCGATGGCGCTCATCGAAGCCAGTGCCGGTACCGGGAAGACCTATACGCTGGCCAATCTTTATTTGCGTTATCTGCTCGAAAAAGCCTACACGCCGGAGCAGATTCTGGTGGTGACCTTTACCGAGGCCGCCACGCAGGAATTGCGCGATCGCATCCGGCAAAGTATTCATGCCTTGCTGCAGGCATTTGCCGATGGGCATAGTGAGGATGCGACACTACAGGCACTGCTTGAGGGCTCTGAAGACCACGAAGCTGACGCCCTGCGCTTACGTCTGGCCGAGCGCCAAATGGATCAGGCCGAGATTCATACCATCCACGGTTTTTGCCAGCGCCTGCTGGTGCAACATGCGGTCACGCTGGGGACGCCGATTCAGCAAACACTGGAGCAGGATTTGCAGCCCCTCGTGCTCGAAGTGGTTGAAAACTACTGGCGCGAAGAACTGGCACAGCTGGAAGAAAGCGAGCAGGCCTTTGTGCTTGAAAACTGGCCTTCACCAGAGCAGCTGCTCCAGCAAATGCGGGCATTGCTGGTGCGCAGCCCGCAGCGTGTCTTGCCTGAAGGAGATTGGCGGGAACGCTTGCAGGCACAAATGCAGTGGCACCTGGAGTTGAAGCAGCGCACGCGCGAGGCCGCAGCCAGAATTCGCGAGGTGATTGCCGCGTCTTCTCTCAAAAGCCTCAATACCAAACTGAAATGGCTCGACGCCATGATTGACTGGGCACATGACGAGAGTGCACAGGGTCTGCCGTTGCGCAGCAGCAAGCAAACTGTGTTTTTGGATTTTACCCCCTCGGCACTTGAGCAGCATTGCAAGAAGGGCGGCACCCCACCGCAAGACCCCTTCTTTGATTTTTTGGCCGTGCACTTGGATGCGCTCCCTGCGCCGGTAGAGCCGGTCTTTTTAGCCAACTTCTATGCGCTTTTATGCGAACGCTTACAAGCGCTAAAGGCGCAGCGTAGCATCATGGGCTTTGACGACCTGATCGCACAGGTGGATCGGGCGCTTCAGGTAGTTCCAGCGCAGCAGAAAACGCTTGCCCATGCCGTCGCCGGACAGTATCGGGTTGCCCTGATTGACGAGTTTCAGGATACGGATCAGGCCCAATACCGCATTTTCAACACCCTGTTTATGTCGGGAGCCGAGCCCGAAAGCCCTCGTAATCTGGTGTTGATTGGAGACCCCAAGCAGGCCATTTATGGCTTCAGGGGCGGCGATATTGCCACGTATCTCACCGCGAGGCGCGACATTGCCGGGCATCCCAACGGCGCGCTCTTTACCATGGATACCAACTGGCGTTCGAGTCCGCAGATGGTGCATGCCGTTAACACCTTGTTTTTAGCGTGCGATCAGCCGTTTCAGCATGCAGACATTCCGTTTTTTGCGGTAAAGGCAGCTAAAGATGCCTCCCACAATGCGCCCGGCGCTGCCTTGCAGTGCGCACAGCTACTGGCTCCCGATGACTGCAATAAAGAGGGGCTACTTCAGGCGCTGGCAACACTGGCGGTGCGACAGGTTGAGCGCTTGATGCAATCTTATCAAAGCAGCGATATTGCCATTCTGGTGCGCTCCGGGCGCGAAGGGGAGTTGATTCAGGCGGCATTGGCAGAAGTGGGCGTGCGCGCCAGCTTTGAAGGGCAGCAGAATGTGTTCGACACGCTGGAGGCGCTCTCGGTTTATCGGCTGTTGCTGGCCGTGGCCGAACCCGATAACGATGGGTATGTGCGTGGCTGTTTGTCTGACCCCTTATTGGGAATAGACGACGTCAGCTTTATCCAGCTGCGCGCGAATGCGCACGCCTATGCCGAGCAGGTGCAGCGTTTTGTGCAGTGGCATGCCATATGGCAACAGCGCGGGGTGCTGGCCATGTTGCGTGTTGCTCTGCCCGAGAGCTTGCATCTGGAGCGGGAGGGTGATGCGGCCACCCAGCAGGCCTGGGAGCGTTCGGTCAGCAATTTCAATCAACTCGGCGAACTGCTGCAACAGCAGGCACGACGTGAGCAGGGCATGCAAGCGCTGGTGCACTACCTATACCGGCAAATACACGATTCGGGGCAGGCCGACGACGTAAAACGTCTGCGGCTCGAGAGTGATGAAGCACTGGTCAAGGTTATCACCATTCACAAGAGTAAGGGCCTTGAATATCCCGTGGTGCTGCTGCCGTTTTTGTTTACCGGTGTGCCGGCAAAAGAGGCCTGGTTCTATGATGCGCAGAATCGCTTGAGCATTGATCTGGCGGCTGAATCTGACAATCTTGCGCTGGCTGATGCCGAGCGTCTGGCTGAAGATATGCGCTTGCTCTATGTGGCACTCACACGGTCACGGGAGCGTTGTTTTATCGGCACGGTTGCCTACAAAGGCAGTAAAAACAGTACTTTACCATGGTGGCAAACCGCTTTGGGCTGGCTGTTGTGTGCCGGTTCCGGACAGTCTTTTGATGCAGCGCCGGATGAACACACACTCAGTGAAGCCTTGCAGACCTTAGTCGACCAATCACGGGGCAGTATTGCGGCCGAGCAGATCGCACTTGAACAGGTGGCTCAGGCCAGACTCCATCAAACATTTGCGGCTTCGGCCAGCAGTCCCGCTCCGTCAGCTGTATCGCCGGCAAATCTAAGTGACCTACAGGCGCGCCATTTAGCGCAACCGTGGCAGGATGCCTGGCGGGTCAACAGTTTTACGGCGCTAGCGCGGCATCACGCATCACAGCAACAAGCGGCCGATGGCGCGTCCATCTATGAGGTGAACAAGCCTGTGCCCGGTAACCCTGAGGGATCATGGTTGTCCATTCATCGTTTTCCGCGCGGGGCGCAGGCCGGTACCACCTTGCACCTCTTGTTTGAGGCGATCGAATTGGGTTCGGGCGAGCTGATCGATAAGTGGCGCTTTCACTACGCAACATTGGAGGAGTTTATTGCCGAACAGCTACAACGGCGTCGACTCGTACCCGAAGATCGCGTTACGCAGTGGAGCCGTTATTTGAAAGGCTGGATGGATGAGGTGCGGGCGGCTGAACTCTGGCCCGGGTTCAGTCTCAACCGACTCAAACCCGAAGACTATATTCCCGAATTAAGTTTTGATTTTAGTGTGGCGCGTTGGCCGGTTGGCGAATTTAATCGTCTTTGGCACCGCTATATGGATGCCAAGATGATTTGGCAGTTTGAGGACTTTTCAGGCCTGATGACCGGTGCGATCGATCTGGTGTGCCGGCATGAGGGGCGTTATTACCTGCTGGATTACAAATCCAACTATCTAGGCGAGGGCGCAGACAGCTACCATGCCGAGGCGCTGGCCGAAGCCATGCGCGAGCACGACTACCCCTTGCAATACGTGATTTACACGCTGGCCTTGCATCGGTTTTTACAGCATCGTTTGGGGGCGCGTTATGACTACGACGCCCACATAGGCGGTGCTGCCTATCTGTTTTTGCGCGGCATGGCGCGTGATCTGCCACCGGGGGCGGGTGTCTATCAGGCGCGGCCGCCCAAGGCGTTTATCGAGCAGCTCGATCACCTGCTACGCAATGAGATACCGCAGACCATGGGGGAGGGCGAATAATGCGATTGCGCCACCCCTTGTTGCAGGCCTTGCTGCGACAACACGAACAGTATGGATCGCGTTTTGCGCTGAGTGATCTTTATGCGGCGCAGTGGCTGCTCGATCATGAACAGTCGCTCCGTCGGGATCAGGGGCTCGCAGCACTGAGTCCAGAGATGCAAACCGCACTCGTTCAGATTGCACTGGCTTTGAACAGCGCCTTGAGCACGGGGCGCACGCGTCTCACGCGCGATGAATTGGAATCCTTCGCTCAATTGAAGGGGCAAGAGGAAACGGCCACGTTAAGAGACGCGCTGTCGAGCAGTGAGTGTATTGCTGAAGCGTTTGCGTCCGCTCGGGCACATGAAATCGCGATCATTCATACCGATGATCAACTCGCTTGGGCGCGCTGGTGGCGTGCAGAAAATGCGTTGGAAGCACAGTTTGCACGTCTTCAAGCGACGCCGCTGAGCGAGCTGACGCCGCGTGTTCGCGCTGTGTTTCAAGGTATTTGCGGCCTACCTGATGATGTGGGGCAGTGGGCGTCGTGCATGAGTGATCAGCATTGGGCTATCGCCCACGCCTTGCGTTCTGCCGTCACTCTGGTGTGCGGTGGGCCGGGGACTGGCAAGACCACCACGGCTGCGGGCATGTTGCGAGCCTTGAGTGTCCAGTTTGTCGAACAGGAGAATCGCTGGCCGCGAATCGCATTGCTGTCACCCACAGGAAAAGCCGCGGCGAGGCTGGAATCCTCCATTTGTGGGCAGCTTGAAACGGCCGCGGCGCTGGCACACGAAGACCTGAACGCGCTATTACTGCAACTGCGTGGTCGCAGTATGACCATTCACCGTTTTTTGGCGCACGAGGCAGGATCGTCCGATTTTATCAGCAAGCAGGATCGTGAAGCGCGCGTGTGGCGCGGCGGCAAAAACAGCCATGCTCCGGTCGATGTGGTGCTAGTCGATGAATGTTCGATGATGGATCTGATGTTGGCCAAGCGTTTGTTCAGCTGTTTGCCAAGTGGGTGCAGGGTCGTTTTGTTGGGCGACCCCTATCAATTGCCACCCGTAGAACCTGGTCCGGTGTTCAGTCAATGGGCGTTTCGCTTTGGATTGCATCAACACCCATTGCGCACACAGGTGATGCTTGAAGGTTGGCTGGCTACAAAGGGGCACGAGCAGTCCAAAAGCCCACAAGCGGCACCCCTAGTTGTGCTGCGCAAGACCTACCGATTTGATGGGCCCTTGAAGACGCTGGCCGACACCATTCGGGAAGGGGAGGTCGAGACCCTGTTTGCCCTGCTGCAGCAGGATGCACAAGGGCTGGTCAGCTGGATGGAACTGTCA
The DNA here is from genome assembly GCA_033720775.1 of Oleiphilaceae bacterium. Lineage (GTDB taxonomy): Bacteria > Pseudomonadota > Gammaproteobacteria > Pseudomonadales > Oleiphilaceae > PZPK01. The sequence goes on from JAWWBW010000035.1 coordinate 14,303, forward strand.
TCGCAGTCCCGGCCCATACAGTTTCTTATTGAGCAGACCTGCGAGGGGTATCGCGCGTTCTTTCAGTTGGCCGAGCAGGGTGCCCCGGTTGCGGAGCTGGCCGAGGCCTTTTTGCGCTTTCAGCTATTGTGCAGCACCTATCTTGGGCCCTATGGTGTGACCGCTCTTAATCGCCACATCGAAGGGCAGTTCAGAGGCGGCCAGGAGTGGTATCACGGAAAGGCACTGCTTATCGAGCAGAATCAACCCGAATTGGGCGTCTACAATGGCGACGTGGGCTTTGTGATTGCGCATCAGAACGACGCTTTGCATGCCGGGCCCAGAAGCGACAGCCACTGGTATGAGGTGCAGTTTCCGGGGGCAGGCGCTGATGGTGATGACTTGGTTGTACCGCTCGGCCGACTGCGCAACTGGCAGCCGGCCTACGCAATGAGTGTGCACAAAAGTCAGGGCTCTGAATACGAACAGGTGCTCTGCGTGTTGGCCCCCTATGCCGAAGAACTGTTAAGTCGTGCCTTGCTGTACACGGCGGTTACGCGAGCGAAAACATCGTGCCGACTGATCGCCTCTGCAGATTCTTTGGAGCAGGTGATGAAACAGGCCTTTTGTCATCTCTGATTTTAGTTCTGAGGCGCGTCTCCGTCTGGCAGCACGCGATGCCGGGAGGTACCGGCAACCGTCGCGATTACTGCCTTAGCGAAAGTGCTTAAGGAATAGCCAAATCCTTGATTTGTAATAGATCGGCGCTTTGCAAGCGCGCCTTGCTTTGGTATGATGCGCGCTCTTCAAAACTGCAGCAGCGGTTTTGCATGTTATGGTGACTTTCATTGGTTCCCTCGCAATGATAAACCGTGAACCTGGTCAGGCCCGGAAGGGAGCAGCCACAGCGGTGGACTCGTGTGCCGGGGTGTAGCTGGTGGAAGTCATCACCCTCTCTTTGCTTTCTATACTTTCTATTTTCTTATCTTCTAAACCAATGAGTTTTCGTTGAATGCTTGAATCGTTGTGACGGTGGCGGTTTTCTGATTAATCGTCCACAGGATGTTGAGGCCGTATAGACGAATACCATAGTCACCACTGGATTCTGTTTGACGGTAAGCCGGGCGCGGGTCTTGTGCAATGACTTCTTCAATTAAGCTGCGCAACGCAGGCAGGCTTTTCGTGTAGTGCTGTAAAGCGCTTAGCGCCTCAGAAGAAAACGTAACGTTCAGACGGTGCGTATCCGGAGACTCCTCAGCTAAAGCAAAATGGGCATCATGGATGCCGTCGGCGTAGGGCAGGTAAGGTTTAATGTCGTATATGGGGGTGCCGTCGATCAGGTCGGGGCAGCCGATATCGAGATAGAGTCCTTCTCCTGTTTTTCTCAAGCCTTGAAAGGCGACGACGGACATGCCAATTGGGTTGGGGCGGAACGAAGAGCGGGTCGCAAACACGCCAACCTTTTTGTTACCGCCGAGTCGTGGCGGACGCACCAGCGGCTTCCATTCGTGGCCATAGTGCTGGTGAAACCCGAAAATAAGCCACAAATGGCTCGCAGACGCGATGCCACGAAAGGCGTCCTCCTGATCGTACGGGGGGAGCATGCGAACGCAGGCTTTGGCATGTTTGATTAGGCCTGGTTGGCGCGGCAAGCCAAACTTTTCAACAAAGGGGCTTTCAATCAGTCCAATGGGCGTGAGTTCGTAGGCTGGCATATCAATCAGTTTGGTGCAGAAAACACGATTTCTATTTTAGTCACCAGTGAGGGAACGAGGCTATAACTCTCGTCTCGTGGAAAGTTCACCGCAGGCGTGATTTCGTAAAACAACCAGTCCTGAGACAGTTTTCGGCGATACACAACGTTGGCGTAATAATCGGTGATTACGCGGTGCGGTTTGTTTTCAGCGAGAATGCCAAACTGGTAATTGATGGCGCGAATAGGACTTAATTCTTTCAGAAAAGAGTAGCCATGGGAAAACTCCATGCGTCGCTCATCATGCAAATAACGGGCTTCGCTGGTGGTACGAAACACCAGCTCTGCGCTGCTGCGCTCAAAGGTAAAGCGTGTGGTTTCGCCCCAGCCGCTTTTGTGGAAATAGTAAACGTTCTGCTGTGCTTCGAAGCTCCAAGCAGGCGTGATGTCCCAGCGGTAGCGCCCACGGGCACGCCAGAAAAAGTCCGGCGGTACTTCCAGATCCACCCCCACCGACGTCGATGCGCGCCAGCGTTTTTCGGGGGGCGTTTGATAGCGCAGGGCCCCGGTCGCGGTCTGTTTCAGATCCTGGTCGGGGGCGGCGGTCCGCTCCTTGTTCTTTTCTGCAAGACTCTTGGCATCGTCGGATTCACTCTCGAAGACCAGCTTCAGTCGCTCTTCCAGCGTAGGTAAGTCGAGTCGAAACTTAAGAATCGGTTCGAGATAGGAGCGGCCGCCTCTTTCTTGCCGGGCCAGCAAGCCGAGCTTGACGAAGCTGTCATTGCTGCGTTCGATGGCATTACGACCAGCGAAAAAACCGTCGAGTCTGCGTCCTGTACGATCGACAAGATTTCCCCAGTAGTTGCGTTTTTCGCGCAGCCAGTCCATAGCGGTGGGTCCGGCCTCTTCTGCTGTGGTGTCAGGAGTATTTTCTTGATGTGGCAATACGATCGGGGGGCGCAGTAATGGCCACGCTTCGTGCCGCTGATCCGCTTGCCCAGCGTAGAGCTGGGGTACAGAAAATACAGTCAGTAAGGTGATCGCGATCGTTGCAAACTTCATTAAAAATATGTGGCCAGCTGTGCCGCGACGGCATCCAGTTTGCTGCGGCGTGTTTTAAGACCAAACACACCGGTCACGTGCAGAAACAATTTGGGGAGTGATGCAATCAAGTCGCCTTTACGGCGGGGGATGATGTGAAGGTGAAGGTGGGGAACAGTCTGATTGGCAGCTTTGCCATCGTTGAGCAATACATTCATGCCGTCGCGTCCAAAGCCGGCAGCACGAAGTGCAGACATACAGCGTTGTCCCAGGGCGAAGAGTTGTTGCTGCTCCTCACCGGTCAATTCGTGCAAGCGCTGGACATGTTGATGGGGAATAATCAGACAATGCCCTTCACTTAAAGGGTAGGCATCCATCAGTACCACAAACTTCTCGTCGCGATGAACAATGCTGCCGACTTCTTCGCCAGCGCTTATTTTGCAAAAGATACAGGGTTTCATGGGGCGGTTCGTTATTGCAGCGTGTTGGAGGAAGATGTTTGATCGTTGCCGCTCCATTCTTCATTTTCTGCGACGGGTACACGATATTCCTCATTCGCCCAGGCGCCCAAATCGATGAGCTTGCAGCGCTCGCTGCAAAAGGGGCGATGCGTATTCGCTTCAATCCATTCCACGTCTTTTTGGCAAGTGGGGCAATTTACTTTCATTGTTGGCTCTCGGTATGCGTGTGTTCAGATTGAGGATTATCTTACACACACAAGCTATAAAGCTCTATGGCGAATGCCTTGTTATGGTGGGCAAGTTATGGAGTAATTGTTGGTGCACTTTCTCTACCTGCGCATGTAAGTCGCTGATCGAACCACTGTTATCAATGATGATATCGGCCCGGGAGCGTTTTTCAGCGCGGGGCATCTGGTTGGCCATAATTTTTTTGATCTGCTCTGCGCTATTGGCATCACGCGAACTGGCGCGCTCAATTTGTAGTGCTTCCGGCACATCTATCAAGATGCTTTTGCTTACCAATTGGTGTTGATTTGTCTCAAACAAGAGAGGCGAAACCAGAATCACATAAGGAGATGTTGCCTGCGCAAGTTGCTGAATGATTTCTTCACGAATCAGGGGGTGGAGCAGGGCCTCCAGCCAGTCTTTATCTTGAGGATGGTCAAAGATGCGTTGACGCAATCGTGCGCGATCCAGGTTGCCGTTGGAGGTGATGTATGCGGCACCAAAGTATTCGGCAATATGTTGGAGGGCTGGTTTGCCGGGTTCGACCACTTCGCGTGCTACCACGTCGGCGTCGACGACCACGATTCCTCGTAGTTCAAAGGCGCTCGATGCCGCCGACTTGCCGCTGCCAATGCCTCCTGTCAGGCCAATGTAACGCGGGTCGATCATGTGGCAAGCGGTCCGAGCCACCACAAGATAATATCGTTGCCAAAGAGCAGAGCGATCCAACCGGCGATGGCCAGATAGGGGCCGAAAGGGATGGGGATATTCTTGTCTTTGCCGCGAAGAGCAATCATCGTAATACCGATCACCGCGCCGACTACTGATGAGAGCAGAATAATAACCGGCAGCATTTGCCAGCCCATCCAGGCGCCTAAAGCGGCTAGCAGCTTAAAGTCACCATAGCCCATGCCTTCTTTGCCGGTGAGCAGTTTGAACAGCCAGTACACGCTCCATAGGCTCAGATAGCCAAATACGGCGCCCCACAGGGCGGTGCCAAGGTTAGTGAAGATGCCAAAATAGTTGGCAATGAGGCCCAGCCAAAGCAAGGGGAGGGTGATGTTGTCAGGCAGTAGCTGGGTGTCGGCATCGATCATGGTGAGCGCGATCAGGCA